>JAFGUM010000080.1 GCA_016938515.1 Spirochaetales bacterium
GCGGAAACGGGCTTCATTCCCCTGACCATATAGTCCAGATGTGCCCCATCGCTGGCATACGCATCGAGAAGCGCGGGCAGATAGGTGTCGCGTGCCTCGACGTGTCCGCCTAGCCTCGTCTTGTAATCGATCTCCATGCCCAGATCCCACAGCGTTACGCCAAGCCCCGACAAAAGAGCGCCAAGGGCGGATAGCTGTACCGTGCCCGCGCCGGAAACACGGGAGAACCCCGTGAGGCTCGCGTATGCTCGTCCTATGAGATAACCGATCTCGCCGGCCACCGGTGCACCGGCCACCGGCGCACCGGCTACCGGCGCGCTGCTGTCACCCGAAACCGGCCACAGTTCAACGGAAACCATACGGACCCGCCGTGTCGCCCGCTCCTCATGAAGCCGCCGGAACGCAGCAACGAGAGTCGGCACGAGCCAATCGTCACCATGCGTGAGCACGCACGATGCCAGTACCGCGTCAAACGACTCGTTGACGCTCAGAAGATAGCGCCTGGCTTCCCGCCTGGCGGTCTTCGTGATGTGAACTCGCGCGGGATCAAGCAGGCACCGCTCCAGATGCAGCTTGGGCAGCAAGAAATCCTTGCTACCCTCGGCCGTCCACAGCGAGATACCCATGGGCATGAAGCGCGCCGCGGCAGCCGCTTCTACCGTGTCCGCCGTAAGCTCTGGATAGAGCGAAAACTCTCCTTCGTGGCGTTCAGCGATCGTAGCGGCGCAGTCGGAGAAGTTTTCTCCAGGCTGGATATAACAGGTTCCGGATTGATCGCGCAGCATCGGGTATCCTTTCCTACGCGAGGAGGGTACTACAGATCTACCCAGTGCGCCATGGTATACTGTAGCCATGGAAACCCTTGGCACGTACCTGAATGGACGGCTTATCGTAGCGCTGGGCGACATAACAACCTACGAAGGCGACGCCATAGTCAACGCGGCAAATTCCGAGCTCGCTGGTGGCGGTGGCGTCGACGGGGCCATCCACCGGGCCGCCGGCCCGCGCTTGATAGAGGCGTGTCGCGCTCTGCGGGCAGGGCCGCTGCCGAATGGACTGCCCGCCGGCGGCGCCGCGGCCACCATCGCGGGCAACTTGAACGTTCGCGCTGTGATTCACGCGGTGGGGCCAATCTGGCGCGGCGGTGTAAACGGCGAGAGAGAAAAGCTCGCCTCGGCGTACAGGCGATCCCTCGAACTGGCACGGGAAAACTCCTGGCTACGCGTAGCGTTTCCTGCCATATCCACCGGTGTATACGGCTATCCCAAAGAAGAAGCCGCTAAAGTAGCCTACGCTACCGTTGCGGCTTTCCTTAACGACTCCGACGTTCCTCTGACACTAAGCTTCGTGTTTTTTTCGCGGTCTGACGCGTTGGTATTTATAAAAGCCAACGCGCTATGAGCCACGCTTATCAGGCCATGCTGGTAAAGTCCAGGGCTATGGTCGGCTTTCGTTTACCCAGCTCTACGTTGAGCATGAACATGCCCTGTTTTCCTTCTCCCATCACGTCGATGGTCTGCAGTATATCGAGTACGTTTTGCTCTTCCTCCACTTGCTCGTCCACGTACCAGCGAACCAGGTTTTCTGTAGCGTAGTCTTTTTCCGCAAGGGCAAGTTCCAAGAGCTCGCGTATCGACGCGGTAACAAACTGCTCGTGCTTGAGCGTGGCTACAAAAACTTCTTTGATGGTGCTGGCGCTAAAATCCGGAGCGTCGATGGCAGCCAGAACTGGCTGAGCTCCCTGCGACTGCAGGTACGCGTATAGCTTCATGGCGTGAAACATTTCTTCGTGATACTGCGTCATCATCCACGTTGCTATGCCACGGTACCCATCGTTGGCCATCTTGGCGGACATGCCCATGTACAAGTACGCGGAATACATTTCGCGGTTGATCTGCAGGTTTATCCGATCCACAATTTTCTGTGAAAGCATTGGGGTCTCCTCGTTCATTGGTATTCACGTCGCATTTATTAGTAATGCGATCATATTTACAATATAGTCGTTTACCATGACGCGGGCAAATATCCTGTGTACGGAGCACCTTGACCTCGTGCAGCGCGGTGGGCATGATCGGGTGATGGATCTGTGGGACGAAGCCGAGCTGCCAGAGAGCGGAGAAAAAAAGACTCGCAATCGCACGCAGAGGCTTACCCAGGCCGAGGAATCGCACTACGCGTCTCGCGCCCTTGATCCTTCAGCGATGACTCCCGGTCCTGATGGCCTACTACGGCCAGAAGACGTTTCCAACGCCGTTTTCCTTGGCGATTCCATGGAAATAGGGCCGCTTCTTCCGCGTGGCTGCGTAGACGTGCTGGTTGCCGACCCTCCTTACGACCTCCCAAAGAATTTTGACGGCACGCGCTTTGCTCCCATGGGGCACGAAGCCTACCTGGAATACACGCGTGCGTGGCTGGGAGCGATTGCCGACTCCCTGTCTCCCAGCGCTTCGCTGTACGTATGCGCGGATTGGCGTTCGTCCTCCGCTGTGTACCTCGCGCTGGCCGAGCGCTTCATCATTCGCAATAGAATAACCTGGAAGCGCGACAAGGGGCGCTCGTCTTCGGTTAACTGGAAGAACGTGTCCGAGGATATCTGGTTTGCAACAGTCGGGGAGAACTACCACTTTGACGCCGCGGCTGTTCGGGTGCGCAAGCGAGTCGTCGCTCCGTACCGGGATAAGGGTGTTCCAAAAGACTGGACGGAAGATGCGAGCGGGCGCTGGCGCATGACGGGTGCGTCGAACCTGTGGGAAGACATGACGGTTCCGTTCTGGTCAATGCCGGAGAACACGGATCATCCGACGCAGAAGCCCGAGAACCTCGTCGCCAGGCTGCTTCTGGCTAGCTCCGCCCCGGGGGATCTGGTCCTCGACCCCTTTCTTGGATCGGGGACGACGGCAGTAACGGCGCGCAAGCTCGGGCGGCGATTCGTGGGCATAGAGCGCTCAGGCGCGTACTGCGCCCTGTCCCTCAAGCGCCTGGAGACTGCGGCTATCGATGGGAGAATCCAGGGCTATGACGGGGGCTGCTTTTCAGGACGACAGTAAGTTACCCCCAACTTTCACCGGATGGACACTCGCTTGAGCGCTTCCGAGAGCGCGTGTGCGAAGCCGGGGTTGTCCAGGTAGGCGCCGGCTTCTTCGGGAGTACATACGATTCTTTGCCTGACAGCCGCTTCATCCCATTGGTCATGGATGGAGCTAACCTCCATGGGCCAATACATGATTCGGTAGTATTGCCGTTCTTTCCAATAGCCAAGCGACAGCGCGGGTCCTACCAACCGCCCTTCCACGCCAGCCTCCTCAGCCGCTTCTTCAAGCGCGATGTCCTCGGGGCTCTTGCTATCCTCCGGCGTGCCTTTGGGGAAAATCCATCGACTCATGCTCTTCGTTGTCACCAGCACAACCATGGGCTGTCCATCAAACCTGATTATCGGAATGGCTCCGTAGGAAATGCGTGGTGGCTCAAGAATGGCGCCAAGGACACGCTGGGCAGCTTCGCGATCAAGACTCGCCAGATTGGCGTTGGAAAATTCTTCGGCGGTGGTTACCTCAGGACCAAACCAGAGCGGCGGAACGAACAAGTTGGCTTCGGTTGTATCAGGAAACTCTACCTCGACGACTTTTAGTCCGGTCAATGTACCACCGTAGATATCAAGCTCGGCAGTGGTGTTGTTCAACGGCAATCGGTAACGTACCTTGGTGATGGATGGGCTGGAATCAGAATGCCGCAGTGTCTGGTACTGTCTGTGTGACAAGAGTATTTCATGCTCTTGGCGCGCAAGCCCGCTGCCTGTCTTGATTGTCAGCCAGTGCCTACGACCAGCCTTCCTGATGCGTACTTCCATTCCATCGGCTCTGGCAATATATATTTGGTGCAGCTGTTGCGGCCGCGCGAAACGAGGCAGTTCCGGCAATTCGCCTACAAGAAATTTCCTCTCGATTTCTACCGGCATTAAAAAATCTCCATGCTATGCAGTTCATTGAACAGAGCGAGCATAGCCTGGTGAGCCGTGCCTCGTGGTCGGCAGAGAGCAAGTGGGATCCTTCGGTGTGCCATCAATTCGCAGTCTGTGGAGAACGGGATGATGGTTTCAAGGCAGCCAGGCCAGGTCGCCCGTACTGCCGCTATTGTTTCCTTGTGTATGCGTTTGCGCTGATCAGCCATATAGAATAGCGGGAGCAAGGTACCGGCTACTATCTTCTTGCTCTGCAAAAATTCGTACAGCTGTGAGACAGTACGGGCAGAAGCTGGGCTTGGCACAACGGGTATGATAATAGTATCACTGATATCTATGATTGCTTCCGCGGTTGCCCCAAGCTGGGGAGGACAATCCAATATGATTCGATCGTATGCCGAATAGAGCCTCTCGGCAAGCGGAGCGAAGCTCTTCTTATCCTTGTACAACCTGCCATCGAGATTACGGAGCCCACTACGCGTCGGCAATACGTCAAGGTTGTGGTAGTCGCTGGCCCGGATCTGGTCAAAAACGCTGCGACTGCCTTTGAGCAGATCCCTGGTGTGACCCTGCCGCACCGGTTCGACATTCAGGAGAAAGCTACTGGCTCCCTGCGCGTCCAGGTCGACGAGCAGAGTCCGCCTGCCGTTAGTTGCAGCCATGTACGCGAGGTTGACCGCCAGAGTCGATTTGCCGACACCGCCTTTGATGCTATACAGGGCAATAGTCTTCATGGAGATCCCCTCTGCTGTACGATAGCCTGAACGAGTTCTTCAGCGCCAGAACCGACGCTTTCGCCCGCGTGACCGATGGCACTACTGCGTTGCTCGTGAGCCCGGGTTTCCATCAACTGAACGATCGTGACCAGAGCTTCCTTCTCCGGAGCAGTGAGAGTATCCGCATGCTCCTCCTCCCACGATTTAAGCCAGTCCAACTGTATCACTGTGTCATTAAAATTTCCCAAATGTTTCTGGCTGGTTTTCATTGTATTCAGCAATGCCATAGTCGCCTGGCAGGGCTTGAGATCTTGGGAGAAGTCCAGCAGATAGCGCAAGCGCTTGTGGATAATGCGAAGCCGATGAATTTCGGCCGAGGTAGCTTCCGGGTTCATCGCAAGGGTTGTCGTTTGTACGTTGGCGTAGGCTCTGGCGATACGTTCCGCAAGGGCGGTAGCCATTGCCACATCTCGCCCTGATCGGCGCCATACTGGTGATCGTTTTTTTAACAGCTGGATGGCTCGGTGGATGTCACGTTTGCACGAATCAGAGTGCAGCCAGCTTGCAACCAAGGCTTGTTCATTGTTTCGCTCGTTGGAAAGACGCTCCATGAGCGCGTGATAAGCTTTCTTATTGCCAATGGAGCGCACGCAGTCATGACAGGAGATAAGAAGCACATCGAGATCACGGAGCCTGTTGGTCCGTGTCATCAGTTCATCCAGTACCAGTTTCAACTCAGCATGGTAGCTGGTAAGGAACGATTTAAAGAGAACGATAAGCGAGCGCATCTTGCGCAACTCTACCCTGAATTGGTGCAGGCATTCAGGATCAACGTCTCTGAGTATGCCATCAATCTGCAAAAAAGCGCTACGCGCGTAGAACCGCAACCGCGTACCCAGGATGGCCGTAGTCGCTTTATCGAGGTCAACAGCGTGATCCGACTTGGTGAACAGCCGCAAGCCAAGGGCGGCGTGAAAGGGGTGGCGATTGGCCGATGCCGGGGACAGGCCTGCCCCGTTTTTCAAGAACCGGTACAATGATCGTGCTTCCTGCTCATAGCCAAGCAACGGTACGAAGTAGAGTAACTGTACCAGCGTTTTGGCTCGTAAACTGACCAACCACAGCCGGGCAATACCCTTACCGGCGTCATTGCGGCACATATACTCGGTGGTATCGAGATGAAGCGTGCCAAGATCCAGCAGCTTCCACCCCTCGTAGTACTTCTTTCTAAAGGCTTCGGCTGGCACACTGCCACACCGACCGGCGAAGTCAACTGGTGTTTGTTCTGTTCTGGTTCGCGATTCAGCTTCGGGGTTGCCTGGTGGTAGCAGATCTGCGCAGGCAATCAGATGCTGGCCATCTTTGTTCCGTACGAGAAGGTAGCCGCTGGCTAGCACCGCCGCGGTATAGGTATCCACGATGGGGAATTCGCACTGGCGGCGTCTTTCTGTCGTCAACGCAGCGAACGCGCGTATTCCGTTTTCGATGCTGGGCCAGTCCAGTATGTCCAGCCTGGCTCCACGTATCCAATATTGCCTTATGCGGTTGTTATTGGCCATACTAGTGTAACAGTCTTACGCACGAAACCACCCGAACATCGGCTCACAAAGGCTATGCTCAAAACCTTGGCATGCGGATGAATCGAGGGGTTCCCGCGAACCAGTACAGTCGTGATCGAAAATGCAATCGATCACGGCCGCTCCAACTCAGGCTTTATCGGATTTCTCCGGCTTATCGGTATCCACGAGCGCCGCCAGCTTGCTCTGGAGACGGAGCTCTTTGGCTTTGAGCTTCTTTTCCGCCCTGGTCTTTGCCATGGCGATCTCTACGGCTTCGAGCGACTTCGCCTTGCTGGTGATGGCTGCGGTATACTTTGCCCTGGCTACCTGCGCGTCCGCGAGAGCCCGCTCGGCAGCAGCCAGCGCATTCTGTGCTGGCTTGACTGTAGCACCCACGTCCACATTTTTTTCCAGCCATTTCCGGGCGGAAGCCAATTTCTGCTCTGCTTTCTTGCTCATTCGTAATTCCTCCTCATACTACTGTGGGCTCATCGGCCCGGTTTGGCAGCTTCCAATAACTATTCTGGCTAAGTGGCTTGATCCGACAAAAAAGAATCCAGGGCTTCATTGAGGATATCCGTTCTGGTAACAGCCGGACGACTCCGGGATGACTGCTGGTTGTACCATTCTATATAACGGTGCAACCTTGTCTCATTCCCCGGTGCTATCGCTACGTTTACCATCCGGGTTTCCTTTTTCTCAGGATTTTCATGCTTTTTGGGCATCTGTTTCACCACTGATTGTTTTCAGCGCCTGATCATTATTGGAGAGCCAACGATCGAGTGCCTGGTTTACTACATCTGCCACTTTGATTTTGGGGCTCACCCTGTCAGGGTCTTTATTGTATGCATCAATATAGTCCCGTATCCTCCGGTGGTTTGCCGGTGTAAGCTCAAAATGAAGTTTGTGTGCTTTTATCACCGCTATTGCTCCTCCACGCACAATTATTAGCAATTCAAGCATTTAATGCAAGCACTTTATGCATCTTTATAGTGCATAATATCATTCCATTTTTCCACTTTCCACGAGATCGCTCCGGCTTGACCATAAGCCCCTCCCCACATCAGACTATTCACAACACGGTTCGCCGCCGATCAGGAGCGTGATTCATGAAATTCGTCATTCTCGGCCTTGCGATACTGATGTACGGCCTTGTCATCGCGTTTCCACACCGCAAGGCGTATTTTTCACTCGGAGCGGCGGTTGTGTCCGTCGTACTCGGCGTTGTGTCGCCATCGATGGCCCTCGGCACGCTCATCAACTGGAACGTACTACTCATTTACGTTGGCAGCCTGATTATCGCCGACTTGTTCATCTACTCGCGCGTGCCGTCAGTCGTCGCTGACAAAATAGTCGTGCGCGCGCCAAACCTTGGTTGGGGCGTCGTCTTTATACTGATAATGACGGGTCTTCTGTCGGCCTTCGTCGAAAATGTCGCGACGGTACTCGTAATGGCTCCAATCGCGCTGGCGCTCAGCGACAAAATGAAGGTAGACGCGCGGTTCTTCATGATGGGGCTGGCGGTGATGTCCAACCTGCAGGGCACCGCGACTCTCGTGGGGGATCC
>JAFGUM010000519.1 GCA_016938515.1 Spirochaetales bacterium
GCGGGTATAGACTTTCCGTACGAGTTCGCGGTGATGCTGCCGTACGCCCTCGTCATCGTCGTGCTGGCGCTCGTGCGCAAAGCCAAGATGGTCGGGCCAACGGAGCTGGGCAAACCGTTTAACAGGGAGCAGCGCGTCTGACGCGCGCGGGGAGCGGCTCGCCCGTAGCCGCTTCTGCTAGTCCCGCTCGCCGTAGCGCGTCCGCGGGCGCAACGCCAGCGGCGGGCCCAGCAGCTCCGCCATCACCACCGCTTGCCTGAGCGGCGGCAGGCGCTGGAGGCGGGCGGGCAGGGTTCCGCGCGGTTGTCCCGATGCGGGAGCCGCCGTAGTAGTTCGTGGCTCTGGGTGCGTTGTCTTTGAGACGGGCGCTCTCTGGTGCCCGCCGGTCGAGGCGACGGCGGCCACGCGCGGAAACGTTCCCGCGCGCTCTTCAAAGTGCAGTAGCTCTGGTTCGCGCTTCTGGGGAGTCTGTGTGCCGGTAAGGGACTTCCACAGCAGCGCGAATGGCGATTCCGCGGTTGTGGCCGTGGGTTTGGCCGCCCTCTTGGCTGGCCTGGCCGATGGCCTGGCCGATGGCCTAGCTGCCCTGGCGGCTGATGCCGCTTTGGTTTTCTTTGCTATGCTGGAGCCGAACAATCGAAGAAACAACACGATGGCAACGGGAACGAGAACAAAGATGTTCTCAAAAATCGTGTCCACCTCAGTCGCCCGTCTTGCCTTCAGAGCCTATCGACGAGCGCATCTGTGTGTCCGCCTGCAGGTTTGTGAGCTTGTAGTAGTCCATGATGCCAAGCTGCCCCTTCTTGAACGCCTCGGCTATGGCCAGCGGTATCTCGGCTTCCGCCAGCACTACCTTGGCGCGGTTTTCCTGTACCCGGGCTATCATTTCCTGCTCCTGGGCTTGCGCGGCGGCGCGGCGTTTCTCCGCCTCCGCCTGGAAGCGGCGCATGTCCGCCTCGGCCTGGTCGGCCTGGAGCTTGGCACCGACGTTGGCGCCCACGTCTATGTCGGCTATGTCGATGGACAGGATCTCGAAGGCCGTACCCGCGTCCAGGCCCTTGCCCAGTACGCGCTTGGATATCTGGTCGGGGTTCTCCAGCACCGATTTGTAGGATTCCGATGAGCCGATGGTCGTTACGATGCCTTCGCCTACGCGCGCGATTATGGTTTCTTCGGTGGCGCCGCCCACAAGCCGCTCGATGTTGGCCCTGACGGTGACGCGCGCCTTGACCTGCAGCTGGATGCCATCCTTGGCGACGGCGTCTATGGTGTTTTTGCCCTTGGACGGGTCCGGGCAGTCTATCACCTTGGGGTTGACGCTCGTCTTTACCGCCTCGAGCACGTCCCTGCCTGCGAGGTCTATCGCCGCCGCGCGCTGGAAGGGCAGGGGGATGTCCGCCTTGTTTGCCGCGACGAGGGCCTGGCTTACCCTCAGTACGTTGCCGCGCGCCAGAAAGTGGGTCTCCAGCATGTCTGAATCCACGTCCAGGCCGGCCTTGCTCAGCATGATGCGCGCGTCGACTATGATGCCGGGGTGTACGTGCCTGAGCCACATGCCTATGAGCCTGCCCATGCCCACCGGCGCTCCCGATAGCAGCGCCCTGAACCACAGGCCAAAAAACTTGAAGAACAGGAACAGTATGCCAAGCGATACCAGTCCTATTGCCGCGTACAACGCTATTGTTACCATCATGATGCTTCCTCCCTACGACTTCTGACGAATGAGCCGCGTGCCGGCTGTTATACTACCGATACGACGATGCGGCTTCCATGCACCGCCACTACTACGAGTTCCTGCCCTTGCTCCACAAAGCTGCCGTCGGTTTCTACGCTGCGAACGGTGCCGTCTATCATTGCCCTTCCCGAAGGACGCAGCGTCGTTACCGCCGTGCCGCGCTTGCCAACGAGCGGGTGGTCGCCCTGGCTTGCCGCGGCTGATTGGGCATCGGCGGCAAGAGAGCCCCCGGCGGTATCGCTGATGGTCGTTCTAAGCGTCAACCTGTCGAACAGCTTGATGCGGGGACCGGCGAGCGCCAGCAGGCCAATGGCGACGATGGCGGACATGAGCCCCACGGACACCGTCAGCACGTTTCTTCCCAGCAGCTCCCACTCCCAGTCGAGAGTCGGTACGACAAAATCCTGCATGGACAGCACGAGGGATGCGCCGATGAGCACTATGCCCGAGATGCCGGTAACGCCAAAGCCCGGCAGTACAAAAATTTCTACAGCCAGGAGACCGACGCCCAGCATGAACAGGATGAGTTCTATGGACCCTACCGAGCCCATCAGCGCGTTCGTGCCAAACAGCACGAGGAACGACACCAGCGCGACGGTGCCGGGTAGGCCAAAGCCCGGGGTGTTTATCTCGAGGAATATAGCCACCAGACCTATGAGGATGAGTATAGACTGGACGGCGGCCGAGCTGAGCAGCACGACGATGCTGTCCGCGATGCTGGGCGACAGCTCCACTGCCGGCGCGGGGGCGCCCAGGGCCGTGAGTATTGCTTCCGCGTCGTCAATCGTGCCCGACGAGAGGCCGTAGCGCTCCGCCTCGCCCGCGGTGAGCGACAGGAGCTTGCCAGCGCCAGACACCAGCTTGCCGCGGATCGTAGCCGGGTTGGCTTTCTCCGCCGCTTCAAGCTCTTCGAGCGTAAGCAGCTCGACGCGCTCCCCCGAGCGCGCCTCGTACAGCACTATATCCGCGTCTACCATAGCCAGCGCTATGGCCTGTGGGTAGCCGTTCTTCTCCGCCAGCGCGGCCATCTGCGCACGCACGGCGCTGACGGTTTTCTCGCCGGCGCCTTCCATCTGGCCATCCGCGCCGGCTACCACGGGCGCAGCGGCTCCTATGGACGTGCCGGGCGCCATGTACAGCCGTGAGCACGACATGGCTATCAGCGCGCCGGCAGACCACGAGACGCCCAGGCTGTCGGGGCCGGATCTAACCCAGGCAGTCGTCCGCGCGTCTCGTATGGAACCTATAAACGACGATATGCGCAGAGCCGAGTCTACCCTGCCACCAAAGGTGTCTATCTCGAATATAAGCTCTGTGGCTCCGGCTTCCAGAGCCTTGGTCGCCTGTCTGCGTACGAACACAGCGGTAGACGGCTCTATATCACCCTCTATGGGGATGATGTACGCACCCTGGGCTCCCGCCGCGAACAGCGGCAGTACAGCCAGCGCTGCTACTGCCAGAACAAGGCGCCTGAATCCGCAGACGCATCTGAACGGTGTAGTATTCATTACCTTCTATTATATTGACAAAATCTGATTTGGCAAAATGCCGCCGCGGGGCACCGCTACCGCTACCGGGA
>JAFGUM010000520.1 GCA_016938515.1 Spirochaetales bacterium
AGACAGCCTGTGATACGAGCGTACATCGTGTGCGCTATTGAATAGAAATGGCAAGCGATTCGCGATATACTAGCAGTGTCGGGTTTACAGGAGCCTGCGCGGCTGTGTAGCCGTCTATGAAAGGGTACGTATATGAGCATGAAACGTTTTGTGGTATTTGCCGTCGTGGCGCTGGTGCTTACGACTACGGTTTTGGCCGCCCCGGTCGTAGTGGATTTCGTGGATGGAGACGCCCACGTTCTGGCGGGGGGCTCCTGGAAGCGACTTGATTTCGACGACAAACTGGACTCCGCCCAATCGGTAAAGCTCGGAGCCGGCGCCATCCTGGAGCTGCGCTCCCAGGCTGGTTCCACGGTAACGATCGCCGCCCCAGGCACGTACCTCGTGGATTCGCTGTTTAAGCCCAAGACCGAGGCCAGCGCCGTAGCCACCGTAGCCGGCAAGCTTGAAAAGCTGGCCAAGGGCGGCAAGCAGGACGCTACCGTAGCCGGAGTCCGTGGTTCCGAAGCGGTTGTTGCCAAGGAGACTATGTGGGCCGGCGGTACTATAGAAGCCGACGAGGCCTTCGCCGAAGCCGATGTTGCCTTCAAAGGCGGTGACCACGGTTCGGCATGGAGCCTGTATATGGAGTCGCTAGAGCTGTACCTGGAAGCGTCGGATCCCACCGGAGCCGCGCGCGCGGCGTACAGCGCGTCGCTGGCCGCCATCGCCGGCGGTTCCGGCGCGAAAGCGCTTGCTTCGCTCCGAGCCGCTTCGGCTGAGGATGCTGGTGCCCTGCGTGGCTCGTACGCGCTGGCGCTCGCGACGCTGTCGGCGCGCTACGGCGCTACCGCCGACGCCAAGGCCCTGCTCAATACGGCCATCACGGCCGGCTGGTTCGACGACCCCACGTCGCTGGCGGACGCCAAGAGCCTGCTGTCGGGCCTGTAATAGCAACGCAACGCGAAGCGGCCGCTACCCACGACGGGAAGCGGCCGCTTTTTTTGTACCCAGGCGGTTACGATGCATCCCGCCATTACTGCACCGAAGTTACAGTTCCTTGACGGCAGCCCCCAGCCGCGCCAGGGCTTCATCCAGCGTCGCCCGGGGGCAGGCGAGATTGAGCCGCATAAAACCCTGCCCCTGCGCGCCGAACATCGGGCCGTCGTCCAGCCACAGGCGAGCTTTCCTGACGAAGAACTCCTTGAGTTCCGCCGCCGGCATTCCCAACCCGCGGCAGTCGAGCCACGCCAGGTAGGTGCCTTCCAGCGGCATAGCCTTTATGCCGGGTGACGACTCGGACAGGAAGTCCGTCAGGCGGCGGTAATTATCGGCGACGTAGCCGATCATCTCTTCCAGCCAGGCTTCGCCCTTGGTGTACGCCGCTTCCTGCGCCACGATGCCGAACACGTTTGACGTGGCCAGCCCGAGGCTGCCGCCGATGGCCATGAAGGAGTCGCGCAGCCGTTTATCCGGGATAACGACGTTGGCGGTGGTCAGCCCGGCCAGGTTGAAGCTCTTGCTCACCGCCAGGCACGTTATCGTCATGGCCGCAGCCCGTTCCGACAGCGACGCCAGGCACGTATGCGTGTTACTCGGCATGATGATGTCTGCGTGTATCTCGTCGGACACGATGATGACGCCTTTGCGCTCGCATACGTCGACGAGGGCTTCCAGCTCTTCGCGCTTCCACACGCGGCCTACCGGGTTGTGCGGGCTGCACAGTACGAGCATTTTCGTCCGCGAGTCTATCGTGCGCTCCAGGCTTGCCAGATCCATCGAATAGTGCCCGCCCTCGAGTCGCAGCGGATTGTCGACGAGCTGTCTCCCGTTGTTGAGCACTGCCGCGCCGAAGGGGTAGTACACGGGGCTCTGGATAACGACCTTGTCGCCAGGCTGCGTGTACGCGAGTACGGCGAGGTTGATGGCCGGCACTATACCCGGCGCGTAGCATATCCAGTCCCGCTGTATTTCCCATCCGTATCGCCGCTTGGCCCAGCCCATCAGCGATGAATAGAAGCCGTCCTGCCGCACGGGATAGCCGTATATGGGGTGGTCAGCGCGCGCTCGGATAGCGTCTGAAATTTCCGGCGCTACCGCGAAATCCATGTCAGCTACCCACAGCGGCACTACGTCATCGGTCCCGCAGAAGCGTTTTCTATAGCTCCACTTGAGCGAACTCGTCGGCACCCTGTCGATCACGGTGTCGAAATCGTACGCCATCACTTCACCCCGGCGTTCGCGAGCTTTGCCTCTTCTTCTACCCAGTACGCGTCGTATTCGTGCTTGATGTCGCGGTAGTTGCGGCCGTCTTTCTTCATCCTGGCTACCAT
>JAFGUM010000081.1 GCA_016938515.1 Spirochaetales bacterium
CTATGAAGGCGTTTCTATCGAGGGCCATGGTCTGCTCCTTCGGATCCCAGCTTACGTACCCAGCCGCGGCACAAGTCCAGGAAGTACTTGGCGTTGAAGCCCTCGAGGATGCACTGGTACTCGTAGCGCCCTTCGGCAAGGTACGATTCTATGTCCGCGGCGCAGCGAGCGAACTCGCCCAGGGCCTCGCGGGATTGGCGCTCCCGTAACAGCATGGCCAGCCGTAACCGTGCCGGCCAGAACGACGGATCGTCCGCGAGCGCGGCTCTATACGCAGCCGGATCTTCCCTGGACGAGGCGGCGGCGGCCATGCCAAACAAGTACCACGTCAGCGCGTTGGCTCCCCACGCAGATTCCGCTTCGCGAATGACAGCCCCCGCATCGCCGCCGTTACCAAGCCGGTACACCGCTTCAAGGTACAGTAGCGCCGCGCGAAACGCGGGCAGGCTCGGTTCTTCGAACAGCGGATTGTTGAGCCGCTGCGTGGCGCAGCGCGCGGCTTCGGCGGCGGTTACCAGCCTGGGCCCGCGACCTTCCTCACGGGCTGTTTCGCAGGCGCTTCCGCCGTCGGCACGAGCGCCTCCGGTGCCCAGGGACGGCAGCGCGATAGCCTGCGCTGACAAGGGCCTGAAGGTAGACTCGGTAACCTTCGCGCCCTGGCTCTTCTCTGCGGCGCTTTTTTTACGGAAAAAATACACCCCGCCCTCTTCCTGGAGCGCCAGGTCGGGGTGAGACAGGTGCGGTATCTCTGTGGACGAGAAAAACAGGCTGCCACCCTCCGCGAGGCGCTCTGCCACGCGGCCGACGACCGACAGGCGTGTCTCCATGGGCATGTACATGAGGGCGTTGCGCAGAAACACGACGTCGAGGCCGTGAGGCACGCCTGGATAGTCGGCACCGGCGAGGTTGAGCGGGGCGTAGCGTATAAGCGATTTAAGCGGCCCGGACACGACAGCATCGCGGTCTTCGGTGATAACCCAGCCCTCAAGCAGGCTGGCGAACTCCCGGCCGTCTTCCCTGAACGAGTTTGGGCCGTACCGGCCTTCTTCGCAGCGGGCGAGAGCAGCCGTGTTGATGTCGCCCGCGTACACCGAAACACGCGATGGCTCCAGTACTGACGCCGCGAGCGCTGCTATGGAAACGGCTTCCTCACCAGAGGAGCACGCAGCGCTCCACGCGACGAAGCGTCCGCCACGTTCCCGTATCGCCGGCAGTATGCGGTCGCGGAGCACGGCAAACTGCTTTTGCTCGCGGAAAAAGTACGTTTCGTTGATGGTAACAACCGATAGAAAGCGCTCGCGTTCCTCCGCGCTCCGCTCCAGTTCGCATACGATATCGCCAAAAGCGGTGCCCTGCGGGTAGCCATCCAGGTACTCCCGAAGGGGGCGGTACTTGGTTTCGGGCAGGTCTATGCCCGTCCACGCGCTGATGTACGCGATGGCTTCGTCGAACACGCGATCGGCGGTTATGGTCATGGCCGCCTGCTTCCACCGGCCAGCGCCACGAGGCGGGGAGCGACGGCGTCGAGCGGCAACACCTCGGTAGCCGCGCCAATATCCGCGGCCGCTTTGGGCATGCCGTAAATTGCGCTTGTTTCCTTATCCTGAACGAGGGTTCGTCCGCCAGAATCGACGATGGCTTTGCAGCCGTCGGCGCCATCACGCCCCATACCGGTGAGCAGCACCCCCACGAGACTGCTGCCAAACCACGCCGACGCCGTTGTAAACAACGCGTCCACCGCGGGTTTCTGGTTGACGATGCGCGGGCCGTCGTCGAGCTCAAGCGCTCCTCCGCGTACTATGAGATGCCTGTTGACGGGCGCAACCGTAACGGTACCCGGAGCGAAGGCGCCATTAGCCGTGCTCGCCGTGGCCAGAAGTACGCGCAAGGCGCACTCTTCGCCGAGCCAGCGGACGTATCCTTCGTCAAAGCCGTCTTCAAGATGCTGGACCAGCGCTATGCCAAGGGGAAAATCCGCTGGCAACGACGACAGTACGCGCTTTACTGCCACCGGCCCTCCCGTTGACGCGCCCATCACGACCGCTCGAAGCGCGGCTCCCGCGTTTGCGCCTGCCATGTACGGACGCGCCGAGCCTGGGTGTTGCCTGGGCACAGCACTTGCTATAGTACGGATACGCTCGTACAGCGTTTGCCGGAACGCCTCGTCGCCGATGGCGTCGAAGTCTGGTTTGCGCAGCACGTCGCGCGCGCCGGCTTCCAGAGCCGCGAACCCCGCGGGGGATTCCGCCGCCGCGGAAAACACCAGGATTGGTACCGGCCTCTCGCGCATGATACGAGCCGTCGCGGTAACGCCGTCCATCACCGGCATGTCTATATCCATAACCACGAGGTCCGGCTGCAGCTCCAGGTTCTTCTCGCAGCCGGCAAGCCCGTTGGTGGCCTCTCCTACTATCTGAAAATCTGGAGAACCTTCGAGCAGCTCCCTGAGAACGCGGCGCATCAGAGCCGAGTCGTCTACCAGCAAAACACGTATCATGCCTCGGCCTCCAGTGCGGTTCGCGTCGGAAAAATGATATCAGCCGGATCTATGAGAAACTCGACGCCGCCGGCTTCACCAAAACGGCATGCGAGTACGCCGCGCGGCCACAAAAACCCGCGCAAGGCGCCCGGTGGCCGCCTGAGTTCGCGCCATGGGATGCTCTTGATGGCTCCATTGCCACCTATGCCAAAGGCGACGAGATCGGCGTCCAGCTCTGGCAAGCGTTCGCGTACAGCCGCCCGGAACAGCGCCGCAAAGTCTGGCCCGAGGTCGTCGGTCCTGGCCACGAGTCCCACACGTATCGAAGGCGACTCGCCTATGCGAAATAGCCCGCAGAGGAAATCGTCGAGCCTGAGCATCGGCACGTCCCTGTCGTTATACGAAATGCTGCAGTCGAGAAAGTCGATGCCCGCCAGAGCCGCATCACCCGAGTAGCTCGCTGGCCCGCGGTCAGGGCAACCACCCGTGTCCACCCGGTGCACGGCGGCGAAGAATGGAGAGCGCTTCATCACAAAGCCTACGCTTCCGAGACCAAAGCCCACAAACTCGTCGGCGCCCGGGTCGCTGGCAGCCGGGGTGGTGTCAAGCTGTTCCAAGATCCTCGCCCATCCGCCGTCGTATGCCCTCGATGGAAACGATGAACACGTCGTCTTCACCCAGCCGCACCGAGCCCGCGAGGAAACCCAC
>JAFGUM010000521.1 GCA_016938515.1 Spirochaetales bacterium
ATCGATGGTAAGACGCCGTCGCTTGGGCAAGGCGCGATGGCTGCGTCTGTGCCTGTCGCGATCGCGTCGAACCAGTCTGCTGTGCCGGTGTCTGTAGCGTCACTACCGCTACCGAGTAGCGCTGCTACCTCAGCGCTGCAAGCAACTGGCAACACGAGCCTCTCGGCAGTCGACACGAAGCTTGGCGCAGTCGACACAAAGCTTGGGGCTATCGACGCGAAGTTCGCGCGGCTTGCGCCAACAAAAGGTAGCACTGTCAAAGTCAGTTTTACGGGCACCGGCAGTTCATGGGTGTCAATCAACGCAGGCGGGGCTGCGAGGTATTACACGCTTAGCTGCACGCAGTACTGTTACATCGCGTTCGGCACCAGCGGCATGGCTGCTGTAGCGAACACGGACTTTCTACTGCCGCCTGGTGTGCATGACTTCTTAGTTGAGCCTGCTCACGGTGTACGTGTCCTCTCAGACGGCGTGGATGGAGTGCTTTGCATCACTCCATCAGGAACCTGAGCCAATGCGCAGAGCCACATCGACGATCTCGACAGCTCAGATAGTACGTGCACCGAAAGATATCCTCACTGGGCTACGAATAGAGCTTGACCCGAAGGACGTCACGACCAGTGGTAGTCTGGTCACGCAGTTCAACAACACGAACGGCGTCGGCGGCTCATGCGTACAGGCGAATGCTGCGAGCCAAGCAACGCTGATTGCAAACCATGAGAGCTTCGCGAATCAGCCGGTTGTGCAGTTCAATGGAAGCAGTCAGGCTGTCGGCAAATGGTACGACCTACCTGACCTGAGCGCCCTCACTGCAGGTGAGGTATTCGTTGTTCTGAACACGGATTTCGTCTATTACGACGCGCCGCCACCCTCCATAAGTTACCAGGGGTTATGGCGCATCGGAGCTGGGACGAGCACTTCCTATAATGTCAACACCGGCTATATCGCAGACGGCTTCGGTGCGACGAGCCGTTATATCTATGGCTTACATTCACCGGGGCTGAGGACGCCGCACATCTACAACGTACAGTCATCTCCGAACGCCTATTCGGCGTGGGTGTCTTTGCAGGGGTCGGTTTACAGTAACGCTAGCAACGTCGTAAGCTTTTCGAACACACCACGGGTAGGGGTGAGTACAAGCACCGCTTTCAACGGCCGCATCGCTTACCTCGCGATCACCGATCAGGTACAGAGCGCGAG
>JAFGUM010000082.1 GCA_016938515.1 Spirochaetales bacterium
CGATCTCCTCTACGATTCCCACCCGCGTTGACGCCGCGTTGGTCGGCGGCACGGCCATACAAGGCATTGCCCTGCTTGTTTCGTGGCCATTGGTACTGCCCGCTGACGGTACCTGGCACACCGAACTGACGCTGACCATACACGACTAGGAACCTGCCTCGACGTGGCTTCGTTGCATCGGCGCGCGCTTTGAGCTAGTATGTGCGCATGATTCCAGAGATGCCCGCTCTCGCGGGTTTGCGTGTACATCTGGTAGGAGCCAAGGGGACGGGCGTCTGCGCGCTCGCGGAACTGCTCGTTGGAGCGGGCTCACGGGTCTCCGGTTCTGATGTAGAAGACACATTTTACACCGATGAGGTGCTCGCCGCGATCGGGGTACCCGTACGGCCATTCAGCGCAGCCAATGTAAACGATGAGGTGGGTCTCGTCATTCATTCAGCGGCGTACAGGCCGGACAGCCATCCTGAACTCATAAGGGCGGCGCAGCTGGGCATACCAGTGTTATCCTACCCTGAAGCCCTCGGTGCGCTTTCAGTGGCCCGCGATTCGAGCGGCATCTGCGGTGTTCATGGAAAGACGACGACAACGGCCATTGCCGGGGTGCTAGCCAGGGCTATCAACTTGCCCACTGCTGTTCTCGTGGGCAGCGCGGTGGGGGCGTTTGGTGGTCGTTCGACGCTCACGATGGGGGATGAGCTGCTGATAGCGGAGACCTGTGAGTACCGGCGGCATTTTCTGTCGTTCAAGCCCAGGCGCATCGTGCTGACGAGCGTGGAACCCGACCACCAGGACTATTATCCTGACTACGAAGCTATTTCCGGGGCATTCGTAGAATACCTGGTAACGTTGCCACCTGGCGGCACCGTGGTGTACTGCTCCGACGACAAAGGCGCTGTAGACGTATGCAATCGCGCCCGTTTCTCCCGGCCAGACCTCAAGGCCATACCCTACGGATTCAGCGCCAGTGGCCCGTATCGATTGTCCGACTACCGGGTGGTAGACGAGCGTGGTGTCTTCAGGCTTGGGGACCAGCCTGAGGAGTGGCGTCTTCGCATACCAGGCCGCCATATCGCTCTCGACGCGGCTGCTGCTGTAGCGCTGTGCGCGACGATTGAAGCAGACCGCTCAGGCGGTAGCCCCTTGTCGCGCCATCACATCGCAGCCATGGCCGAAGCACTGGAATCATTCAGCGGCTCGAGGCGACGATCGGAAGTGCTTGGAGAAGCTGGGGGCGTCCTGTTTATGGACGACTACGCGCACCATCCAACGGCGATACGTGCCACCATCGGAGGGCTAAGGGAGTTTTATCCTAAACGACGGCTTGTAGTCGATTTTATGTCGCACACGTATTCGAGGACTCGCGCCCTTCTTGATGATTTTGCCGATTCTCTGCGCGAGTCAGACCTTGTCGTGTTGCACCGCATCTACCCGTCGGCGCGTGAAGAACCCGATCGTACCATCACGGGGCAAACCCTGTACGATCGCGTGAAGGCGCTTGGTGTACGAGCCGAATACTACGACGATCCGCTGGACGCGTTGCAGCCGATGCGCGGCGAACTCGCCCCAGGAGACCTCTTCGTGACCATGGGCGCGGGCGACAACTGGCGCTTAGGCGCATCGCTGTTTGACGCTCTCCGCGGCGCGGACGGGCAGAAAGGATCCCGATGAAAAGCATGACCGGCTACGGGTCTTCACGCCTTGAAACGCAAGCGCTGACGGCAACGATCGGCGCGAAGTCGTGGAACAACCGATTTATGGAATTGACGCTGCAGATACCCGCTTATTTTGGGCCAATAGAACGGCGCTTGAGAGAACTCGTAGAATCGAGGGTAAGAAGAGGCAAGGTCGAGCTGTCCATACGGGTACTGGGGGGCGACACTCCGACTGATGTCATCGTCGATACAGCGAGTGCCAGAAGCGTCGCTGAAGCCATACGGCGCCTCGCTGAAGCGGCTGGTATTGAAGAGCACGTACGCCTGTCACATCTGCTGGGCATTGACGGCATGCTTACGTACGAGCGAAGCATAGACGCGGACTCGCTGTGGCAGTCACTCGCGCCGGCCGTTGTCGCCTGCCTCGACGGACTCAACGCCGAGAGAGACCGGGAGGGCGAGGCTACCAGGGTAGACCTGGAAGAAAAGCTTGAAACGCTCGGACGGTCGCTCGATGCCATAGAGAATCTGACTCCGGAGCTCGAAGTTACTATCCGCTCGTCTCTTCGCTCGAGGTTTGAGGAAGTAATGGGTGACCTCGTTGACGAGAGTAGAATCCTGGTAGAGATAGCCTCGTATATGGCCAAGCACACCATCAACGAGGAGATAGTGAGGCTCCGGTCTCACATAGATGCGTTCCGTAAAGCCATGGATGAAACAGCGTGCGGTAAGAAACTCGATTTTATTTGCCAGGAAATGAACAGGGAAGCAAACACCATAGGCTCCAAGAGCGCCGATTCACGAGTTTCAGATGCTGTCATAGCTATGAAAGACGCGGTGGAGAACATCCGCGAGCAAGTGAGGAACGTCGAATGACTGAATCGACGACGACGGCACGAAAGGTTTCCATCATCGCCATATCCGGCAAAAGTGGCTGCGGTAACTCCACCGTCTCACGCAAGGTGCAGGAGAGGCTTGGCCGAGAGCTCGTCAACTACACGTTTCATACGATGGC
>JAFGUM010000522.1 GCA_016938515.1 Spirochaetales bacterium
AATTTCCCTGGCAGTAATCTGGTAGTCTATGGGTACAACCGTAGCGCCGGCAAACAGGATGGCCAGGTACGCAACGGCCCATTCGGGTGCGTTCTTGCCGGTTAAGGCCACCGTGTCACCCTTCTTGATTCCTTTAGTCGCCAGAAATGCGGCCAGCCTCTCGATTTTTGCCAGAGCCTCGGCGTAGCTGAGCGAGATCCGGTCAGGGTCGTAGACGGTAAAACAGGCTCGCTCCGGGTAGCGCGAAGCGGTGATCCTGAACAGCTCTGGCAGGGTAGGCCACTCGCCTGTATAGAAGGTACCCTTGTAGGCTTCCAGCGTCTTCCACGGTGTTCGTTTAAGCATAGTCGTTCCTCCGTTATATAATGAGGCATCGCATCGGGCTCTGACCCCAATAGACAAGCGTAGTAGCTTCAGGTTGCACTATTTTACTAACTGAGGCAAGAACCTGTAAGTGCTTTTCGATACCATGACGAGGTGACCGTTGTTTGATGATGGTTGGCCCTGTATACTGGCAGGCATCCCCTGCGTCCACCTAAGGAGAGAACGTGCCCAGATCTTCCAGGTACCTTGCGCTAAGCGTGTTGGCCTCCTGCGTAGCCATCGTCTCGTGCGCCGCGGGAGCCGATCTCGCCATCGGTGCGGATAGCTCGGCTACGCTCGGCCTGACGCTGGAAGTTCCCGCCGCGATAGACGCCAAAATAAGGTCGTTTGCGTCGCCGGAAGTCGCTGTCGCGGGGCAAGCCGCGCCTTTGTTCAATGCGAGGGCGGTATCCGCTTCTGTCGCGGCCCGTGGTGTCGCGGTCAGGACGTCGGTTGCTCCGACGGCGCAATCGTACAGCGGCACGTTCTATATAAAAGATCTGCAGACGCTGCTGAAAGACGACCCGGAGCTGGCGGGGCTATTCGAGTATTCCACAGAACCGGGCAGCGCTTCGCTGCGGCTCCGCGTAGGCCGGCACAACGCCGGCTCGGTCGTCAACCTGTTCCCCGGTATAGACCCGGAACTGCTGGATGCGCTGCAGCCACCGGCGCTGTACGACAATCCGGTTAGCCCCGCCGAGTACAGGTCGATGCTCGCCGCCCTGCTCGGCAAGGCTGCGGCCGCGGCGATAGATGGAGCGGCGTTTACGATGACGGTACACCTGCCGGGTGCGGTGCTGGCGGCTGGAGACGGCGTCGTCGTGAGCGCTTCCAGGCGCGTAGCGAGCATCACGGTGCCGGCGCTTGAAGCCATGGTGCTGGATCGTGCCGTAGAATTCTCGGTTACCTGGAAGCGCTGAGTGTATCGCGGGCTGCTATTTCCAGTGGTATAGCGCCACGCGTGGATTGACAGCTCTTCCCGACCGTGAGACCATGCACGTATCACATCGTACGGTAAGGAGAAGAGCCGTTGGAGTATCGTCGCACCAGGGCTATTGCATCAGCCGCCGTATGGTTTGTACTCGCTACTGTCTTCGCGGCGTTCGTGTTCGTCGCGGGCGCTGGTATCGGGATCGTGGGAACCGCCATAGCCGTGGCAGCCGCATTCCTCGTAGCTTTCGCGGCGCGCCGGTGGTTGTTCGCGTCTATCGACGAACGCATCCGCCAG
>JAFGUM010000083.1 GCA_016938515.1 Spirochaetales bacterium
ATCGGTGACGCCTCTCAAGGCTGGCGTCACCTACCTCCCCAAATATGCTCTTGGCTAAAGACACAAGGTCCGATGAACTACCTAAAGAAAAAAGTTTCCCTTTCTGAATACAGCCACTTCTCTCCCATCAGCTTGTACACCGGTAATTTCCAGGTCGGCGCTGCCCACCATGAAGTCAACATGAACAAGCGAGTCATTGACGCCAGCAGCTCTGAGCTCGTCCTTGCTCATGCCCACGCCGTCTTGTATACACGTTGGGTACGCTTTGCCGAGGGCAAAGTGACACGAGGCGTTTTCGTCAAACAGTGTGTTGTAGAATAGTATGCCCAGGTTTGATATGGGTGAATCGTATGGTACGAGCGCTACTTCGCCCAGGCGCTTGGCTCCTTCGTCGGTGTCGAGCAACTCCTTGAGCGTATCGTAGCCCCGGGTTGCTCCAAAGTCGACGACGAGACCGTTCTTGAATGTGAACCAGAAACCTTCTATCAAATTGCCGTTGTAGTTGAGCGGCATGGATGCGAATACAGTACCGTCTACTCCCTCGCGGTGCGGCATAGTAAACACTTCCTCGGTGGGCATATTCGCGACGAACTCATATCCCGCCGGGCATTCGTCGCCGCCGCCGAACCAGATATGACCTGGAGGCAGGCGTACGACCAGGTCAGTGCCGAGGCCGTTCTTGTAGCGCAGGCTCGTAAAGGCGTGCTCGTGCAGGAAAGCGAGGCGGACGTTCAGCGCGGCTTGGTGGTCGCGCCACGCTCTGACAGGATCGTCATTGTCCACCCGTACGGTCTTGTAGATGGCTTCCCACAGCGCGCTCACCGCCGCTTGGTCGGAGACTCCAGGGAAAACCTTGCGCGCCCAGGCGACAGTGGGAACCGACGCGACGCACCAGGTGTTGAGGTTGCTCATCTGCCGCGTTCTGTAGTGCTCCAGCGCGGTGGCCCGCGCCTTGTTCTGGCGACTCATGCGCTTGGGGTCGACGTCTTTCATCAACTCGGGGTCAGATGCCATAATCGTCAGGAAGGCCGCGTCAGTATCCGCGTAGCCGTCATAGAACTGGCGGGACCATTCCGGAAACGTGTCGAAGATGGCGTCGTCTGCCATTGTGTATGTTATATGTGACGACTGTTCGTCAATCCAGCGCATAACGACTTCGCGTGCTCCCGCACGATATGCCTCGATCGCGGTGAGTCTGGCAAACTCGGCGCACTCTATGGGAGAGCTTAGCACGAGTATCTGGTTTTTTTGCAGGTTTATGCCTACCTGCACGAGTAGTTTGGCGTACTGTTCCATCCGGTTCACTGTATCCTCCTTGTTTGCAACTTTTATAGTTCATCGAACCTTGTTACTGGCTAACCAACACCGCTACTGGCTGTAGGGTACGCGAACACCTACCACTCATGATGGTAGCACAATTTGGGTAGGCACAAGGTTCGATGAACTAGTTAAGAATTTCATCGTTGCTAGGGTATCACGGAACGGGTCTTTGCACAGCTATGACCTTTTTGATACAGTAGAAGCACTTGCACCGGAGGGTATTACCAATGAAAGCCGTCGAACTGGCCAAGGCCTACGACCCCAGGGAATTCGAGGACCGTATCTACCAGTCATGGCTGGCGGAAGGTCATTTCCAACCAGTCGCTCCCAACGGGAAGAAGCCTTTTGTCATGGTAATGCCCCCTCCTAATGTTACCGGCGTGCTGCACATGGGCCACGGCCTCAACAATTCGATGCCAGACATACTCATCCGTTTTCACCGTATGTGCGGCGAGCCAACCTTGTGGGTGCCGGGTACCGACCACGCCGGCATTGCCACGCAGCACGTCGTCGAGAAAAAGCTGCGCGCCCAGGGCATAGACCGACGCGAGCTTGGCCGCGAGAAATTCGTCGAGGAAACCTGGAAGGTGGCCAATGAGCACCACGACGTCATCAAGACGCAGCTCGAGAAGATAGGATCGTCGTGCGACTGGGAGCGTGAGCGCTTTACCCTCGACGAAGGCTTGTCCAAAGCTGTACGCGACGTGTTTGTAACGCTGTATGAGCGCGGCCTCGTGTATAAAGGTGAGTACCTCGTCAACTGGTGCCCCTCGTGCGGTACCGCGCTGTCTGACGATGAGGTGGAGCATACCGACGAGTCTGGAGGTATGTACCATATACGCTATCCCGTTGTAGACCCGGCTCCGGGATGTCCTGAGTACGTGGAGATAGCCACGACAAGGCCGGAAACCCTGCTCGGGGATACCGCTGTCGCGTACCACCCCGATGATGAGCGGTACCAGAACCTGGCCGGTGCTACGGTGCGCTTGCCCCTCGCCGACAGGGTCATTCCGATGGTGGCTGACGCCTACGTCGACAGGGAGTTCGGCACGGGTCTCGTCAAGATAACGCCCGCGCATGATCCGAACGATTTTGAGGTGGGGCGGCGTCACAACCTCCCGCTGGTCAATATTCTGGCGCCCGATGGCACCCTGAATGATAACGTGCCGGAAAAGTACCGCGGCATGAAAGCCAGGGATGCGCGGGAACTAGTCGTCGCTGATCTTGAAGCTCTGGGGCTGTTTATTCGCAAAGAAGCGGTTACGCACGCCGTGGGGCACTGCTACCGCTGTCACACCATCGTAGAGCCGTACCTGTCCAAGCAGTGGTTCGTCAAGATGAGGCCGCTCGCCGACAAAGCCCTCGCGGCATGGCGTAATGGCGAAGTCAAATTTTACCCGCAGCGCTGGGAAAACACGTACGAGAACTGGCTCACGAATATCCGCGACTGGTGCATCAGCCGCCAGCTGTGGTGGGGGCACCGTATCCCGGCGTGGCACTGTGCGCATTGCGGCAAGACGGTCGTCGCGCGCGAAGAGCCTCTGGAGTGTCCTTTCTGCAAATCCACCGAGCTCACGCAGGACGAAGACGTGCTCGACACCTGGTTCTCGAGCTGGCTCTGGCCGTTCAGCACCCTGGGATGGCCCCAGGAGACCGCTGACCTGCGCAAGTTCTACCCCACTACTACGCTGCTGACCGGCTTTGACATCATTTTCTTCTGGGTGGCAAGGATGATAATGGCCGGCCTGGAGTTTACCGGCCAGGTGCCGTTCCGCGACGTCTGCATGACGACTCTCGTCAGAGACAAGCAGGGGCGCAAGATGTCCAAGTCGCTGGGAAACGGCATCGACCCGCTTGAAATCGTCAACGAGTACGGAGCCGACGCTCTCAAGTTTACCCTGGCCTTCCTGTACACATCCACGCAGGACATCCTCATAAACAAAGATGATTTCAAGCTTGGCTCCAAGTTCGCCAACAAGATATGGAACGCCAGCCGCTACATCCTCATGAATCTGGAAGGTCGTGAACTGGTCGCCGACCCCTCGTACAGCGACGCTGACCGATGGATCCAGGCTCGCCTCAACGCGGCCGCGGCGCAGGTGCGCGAAGCGCTCGCGTCGTACCGCTTCAACGACGCCGCCGGAGCTGTCTACGAGTATTTCTGGAACGACTTCTGCGACTGGTACCTCGAGGTAACCAAGCTGTCCACGCACTCAGATTCGAACGCCGAGAAGGATCGTGCGGTAACGGTGCTCATAGCGGTGCTTGCTGAGTCGCTGGCGTTGCTTCATCCCTTCCTGCCCTTTGTTACCGAGGAGATTTACGGCAAGTTGCCGGGTGTTACCGGTAGGCTCATAGCGCAACCGTACCCGTCGTACGACGCCGGGCGTAGAGCTGGCGACCCTGAATTGCTGGAGCGCTTTGCGTCTCTCAAGGAGCTGGTAACGCTCGTGCGCAGCCTGCGGAGCGAGTTCGGCATAGCACCGGAAAAGAAGCTGCGCGTCGCGGTGCGTTTCGACGAGGGCTTTCAGGGCGGTGCCTTTGTGCGCCGCAACGCCGACCACGTGTCTCTACTTGCCGGAGCCTCTGTTGTGGAGTTTGTGGACGCCAAACCGGATGGAGTCCTTGCTCTCGCCGGGCGCGGCTTTGAGGCGTACGTCTACGCCAGGGAAGCGGTTGACGTGGCCCAGCTCGCGGCCAGGTTCCAGAAGGAAGCTGTCAAAGAGCGGCAGTACGTGGAGCGGACTGCGGCCAAGCTGGCCAACGAGTCCTTCGTCGCGAGCGCTCCCGCCGACGTTGTACAAAAAGAGCGGCAGAAGCTCAAGGACGCCGAAGTACGCGCGGCCAAGCTCGAGAAATATCTCGAGGATCTGGCGTAGGGGGAGCCATGGACAGGAAGGGGCGTCCGCTTCAGGAGACGGATCAGGTTCCACGGGCCGGCACTATGGCCCAGGAAGAGATGATCCGTCTCAAGAGCATGCATCTCGCCCCCTACATCCAGCTGGCTACCGCTCTCATCGGCATGAGGCGCCGGTCTGGCGGCAACATGTTCCGCCACCAGATTGATACCTTCGGCATTCTGATGGACTACGGCTACATAGATTCTGTGCTGCTCAAGGCTTCGGTTATCCATGACCTGGTCGAGGACATACCGGAGATGGATCGCGAGCGCATACTCGAAATTGACGAAGAGAGCCAGGATGTCTATCAACTGGTTCTTGAAGTGACGAGACGTTCTGTTGAATCTAAAGAGGTGTTCCTGTCGCGCATCCTCGAGTACGGTAGCCCGAGCGCTCTCGTTCTCAAGTCTGCTGACAGGATAAGCAACATGATATCGCTCGGGTATACGACTGATGCTTCATTCATCCGCAGGTATGCGGATGAAACGGAGCGTTTTGTCTTCCCGATCGCGGCAAAGGCCAACAAGGCCATGCTGGCGGAGCTCGTAGAGCTCGTAGCCACCCGCCGCGAGTTCCTGTCGCGCCGCTTCGAGATATGAACCAGGAGGACTTCATGCCCAGAGAATGGACCAAGGCGAGTATAGCCAAGACCATCGATCATACCCTGCTCAAAGCCATCGCAACCGAGAATCAGGTGCGTGAACTGTGCGTGGAAGCCAGGGCTAACGGCTTCGCAAGCGTCTGCGTCAACCCGTGCTGGGTACCGTTGTGCGCGCGCGAACTAGCCAGCTCACGCGTTCTCGTGTGCACGGTGATTGGCTTCCCGCTGGGTGCCAACGCGTCCGCTACCAAGGCGGCCGAAGCGGCTCTCGCGGTTCAGCAAGGCGCCGACGAGGTTGATATGGTCATCAACCTCGGTGCCGCCAAGGCCGGTGACTGGAAAGCTGTGGAGGACGATATACGAGCCGTCGTCAAGGCTGCCGGCAACGCAACCGTCAAGGTAATAATCGAGACGTGCTACCTTACTGACCCCGAGAAAAAAAAGGCATGCGAAGCAGCCGCCAGGGCAGGCGCGCACTTCGTCAAGACGAGCACCGGATTTGGTACCGGTGGCGCGAGCGCGGACGATGTCAGGCTGATGAAAAAGGCAGTAGGAGACAAGCTCAAGGTCAAGGCTTCAGGGGGCATACGGAGCTACCACGACGCCATCCAGATGCTAGAGGCAGGGGCCGACCGGCTGGGCGCGTCTTCCGGCGTGGCCATAGTCAGCGAACTTCCCGAATAAGCGGCCATCCTGAACCCTTCGTACGATCTCGTGCGTGCTGAAGGGAAAACCGGGGTATACTGGCTTCGGAGGTTCGACATGAAGCATTCACGTTTGGTTATCGTCGCGCTCGTAGTCATATCCTCTGTCCTGGCTTCGTGCGGAGTCAGGCAGCGGGCCGCGCCGGAACTGAAACGGCGGGTGCAAGCCAGGGCGCCCTCAATCGGACTTGTATTTGACGTGGGCGACAGGCACGACGCTTCGTTCAACCATTCAGCGTACCAGGGACTCGTCATGCTGGCCAGGGATGTCAACGGCCAGATTCGAGACGATCCCGACGCAGAGTTCGGTTACATGCTGGACATCAGGGTGCTGGAGTCGAAGGTAGGCGGCGCCGATAGGGAGCAGCTGCTCCGAAGCCTGGCTGAAGAAGATCGCGACCTGGTTATCGCAGTTGGCTTCCTGTTCGCCGATTCCATCGGGTCGGTATCAAGAGACTTCCCCCGCACCCACTTTGCGCTCATAGACGGCACGGTGCCAGATCTAAACTCATCGTCGTCAATAACGTGCGTCGGTTTCGCTGAACACGAAGGTTCTTTTCTCGTAGGCGCGTACGCCGGGCTGCTGGCAGCCCAGGCCGGTTCCGAGTACCGTATCGGATTCGTAGGCGGCATGGACACGCCG
>JAFGUM010000523.1 GCA_016938515.1 Spirochaetales bacterium
ATAAGAGCGGTTCGGCCAGAGCTGACGAGGGCGAGAGCGGCTGAGAGTTCCGCTTGCGACGCGGAAGACAGCCGGTACCGCTCGAGCGCGTCCTCGTAGTGGCTTTCTGCGTACGCCAGCGCTTTTGCCGAGGATTCCATGGCTCTCGCCGCGCCGAACAGTTCATTGACCGCCATCTCGATCTCGAGTGCCACAACTCTGGCGGTTTCTTTCGCGTCTACATCAGCAGTGACCGCCTGGAGGCTCGCCTGACTAACCGCGTTGTCGGTTACCCACAGATCAAGGTTCATGCTCGCGGTAAGCGAGATGCTCCCCGTACCCAGCGACACACCGCGCTCGGCATCCCAGCCCATCGCATGGGACAATCCCGCGCTCACGACCGGTGCGTAGCCAGCTCGAGCGGCGTCTATGGCGAGCGAAGCCTTGCGTGAAGCAAGCGCGTACGAAGCCAGCGAAGGGTTGTTGCTCGAAGCCAACGACAGGAGCCCCGCGGTAAAACCGGCTACCTCGTCATCCCGCATTGATGATAGTCGTTCTATCAAAGCGTCATACCTGGCGCTATCTGTGGCAACGACTGTGGTAGTCGCGGGGAGCCCGGTAAGCGAGGCTAGCCTGGCCCGCGCTGAAGCCAGCGTCTTGCGGGCACGTATGAGCGCAGTACCATAGCTGGCCGCTTCGGCTTCAGCTTGCAGGTACTCGGAGCGGGCCATAAGTCCCGCTTCAGCTTTGGCCTGAGCCAAGGTGAGGCGTAACTCTGAAGCAGTCTGGTCGCTCAGCGCGGCGGTAACCGAGGCCTCCGCCTTGAGTACCGCGTAGAACGCGTCATCAGCCTGCCCGACCAGTTCCAGCTGGGTCTGCTTGAGGCTTTCACGAGCCGCCAGGACTGACAGCTCGGCGCTCTTGTACAGCGCCGACTGCCTGCCGCCATCGAGGAGCGTCTGGCTCGCGCTCAGCCTCAGAGACGCGCCAAGTCCCTCGATCAGTTCGGCTTCTGTACCGTAGTCGAGGGAGCCACTCGCCGACAGCCCTATCGCAGGCAAACCATCGAAGCTCTGTCCCCGAAGGGTAAGTAGAGCGGCTTGCAACCCAGCCGTTGCTTTGGCGAAGGCAGCAGAATTGGACAGCACGAGCTCCCGCGCAGCCGCAACGTCGAATGGAACCTGCGCCGCCACCAGAAACGGAGCGGAACAGCTTATAATGAAAGCCGCGAAAGCAACTCGTATCGAAATACGCATGGAGTCTCCTTATTCGTATCGCAACGCGTCTATGGGATACAGATTCGCCGCTTTTCGCGCTGGATAGAAACCAAAAAACACGCCTACCGCCGCGGCGAAACCCACCGATGCGGCTATTACCATCGGGTCAACCACCGTAGGCATACCCATAAAAGATTCGAGGATCCACGCTAAACCAAGCGCGAGCAGTATCCCCAGCACCCCGCCCAGAAGGCTTAAAATCACCGCCTCCGCCAGAAACTGCAGCAGAATGTCCCGCTTGCGTGCGCCTACCGACATTCGAATACCAATCTCGCGCGTCCGCTCGGTAACGGAAACAAGCATGATGTTCATGATGCCTATGCCACCAACGACAAGCGAAACGCCTGCGATCGCGGCGAGCAGCGTCGTAAGCGTCTGCGACGTCTGGGAAGCGGTCGCGATGACTTCAGCCTGGTTCATCACGTAAAAATCATCCTCGTCAGAATCTGACAGACGGTGCGATTCCCTTAGTATGGCCGTGATTTCAGCTTGGGCCTCTTCCATCAGGTCGTCGCGCACAACGCTCACTTGTATAGAAGAAATCGACCGATCCCTGGCAAGGCGATTGACCGCGGTATCGAGAGGCACCATGACGACGTCGTCCTGGTCGTTGCCCATTCCCGTGGACCCCTTGCTTTCCAGTACACCGATAATGGTAAACGGGGTAGACTCTATGCGAACGCTCTGGCCGACGGGATCCTCCCCCGGAAACAGCTCCCCCGCAACCGTAGAGCCCAGCACGGCTACCTTGGCGCGGGAACTCAGGTCTCGTTCCGTGAAGAACTCGCCTTGTTCCAGCCCCCAATCCTTTATGACTATATAATCTGGTTCGATTCCATAGACAGCGCTTGACCATGAGCCAGAACCACCCACAACCTTAGCGCCTTGCAGCCGCACCTCGCCCGTAATAGCCGCCAGGTAGCTTGCTTCCTCACGTAGCTTGTCGACATCGGCCATCGTCATCCTGTTTGCCTCTCGCGGACCCCGTGGCGGCATGACCATTATGAGGTTGGTTCCCATCGACGCTATCTGAGCCTCTATCTGCTGCTGAGACCCCGCGCCGACGGCGAGCATTACTATTACCGAACCCACGCCGATGATAATGCCAAGCGACGTAAGAAAGCTGCGCATCTTGTTGCGAAATATGCTGCGACTCGATGCCTGCACCAATTTGCCAAACGTCATGAGGCCACCTCCCGCAGCGCAAACGTAGCGTGGGCGCGGCGCCACTCGACGAGGTCATCATCAGCCCGATGCCTGTCCACGACAGGGGTGTCAGAGACGATGACACCGTCGCGCATCGTAATAATTCGCCTGGTAAACGCGGCCACTTCCGGTTCGTGCGTGACCATTACTATTGTCTTGCCGCGATCATTGAGATTCTGAAAGAGACTCATTATCTCGAGGGTCATCTCGGTATCGAGGTTACCCGTTGGCTCGTCTGCCAGTATAAACGCTGGATCCTTGACCATAGCCCTCGCTATGGCCACGCGTTGCTGCTGCCCACCCGACAACTGGTTGGGGGTATGATCAAAGCGATCGCCCAGACCCACGTCCGCCAGAGCTGTCATAGCCCTTTTTTTCTGGTCTACAATGGAGCCGGTGCGATCGTAGAATAGCGGTAGTTCTACATTCTCAAGCGCGCTCGTCCTGGACAGCAGGTTGAATCCCTGGAACACGAAGCCAATCTTGCTGTTGCGGATGTCGGCAAACTCGTCGGCAGTGGCGCTGGACGTGTCGAGCCCCGCCAGCGAGTAGTGCCCACCCGTAGGCTTGTCGAGACAGCCCAGGATGTTCATCAGCGTCGACTTACCGGAACCAGACGGCCCCATGATGGCGACAAACTCACCGGAGTCGACGTCGAGGTCGAGCCCCCTGATAGCCCTGACGACGATGTCGCCAACAGTGTAGTGGCGCTGTAGACCGCGCAGTTCTATTATGGCCATGCTTCAATTCACCTTTACTTTAACGATGAAGCTCTGTCCCTCAAGGTCTTCCGCGTTGAGCAACTCGGTTTTTGAGCCGTCGCTGACACCAGCTTCAACGAGGGTCACCGCCAGCTCACCAGCATCGTTGATGTACCACAGCGTCTTCATGGCTGCCGCCGCCGCGGCTGATACAGGGGCTGTTCCAGTACCAGTTCTGCTGGCGCCGGGCCGTCCTTCCCCCATCCCTCCTGGGCCACCCGGACCGCCGGCACCTGGCATACCCCCGCCCATCAGGCTGGACAAGCCAGACGCTGCTTCGCCTGACTGCCCGGCTACCGCGCGAGCCTTTAGCTGCTCCTCAAAACGGGCGATAGCCGTGGCCTTTTCCTCGTCTGACACGTCACCGAGCCTGGCCAGAAAAACGGCTTTCTGGATTTCTTCATCGCCGAGCGTAGATGGGGTAAACCTGAACGCCGCGGCTGGCACCACGAGAACATCCTTTTTCTGCTCCTTGATGAATTCGACGTTTGCCGTCATACCCGGCAACAGCGTGCCGGTGGCGTTGTCAACAAGAATGATTACCGTGTAGTACACGACGTTATCGGTGGATGATGGTACGAGCCTCCGCTCCTTGACCTTACCCGCAAAGGTCTTGCCGGGATCAGCTTCAACGGTACAGCGTACCGTTTGTCCCTCGAAAACGGAGCTGATATCCAGTTCATCAACGTCCGCCTCGATCTGCATCATCGAAAGATCCTCCGCTATCGTAAACAGACGCGTCGAAGATCCAGAACTACTGCCTACGACGCTCTGACCCGCCTCGACTCCCCGTTCGAGCACGATGCCGTCTATCGGCGAGGTAATAATTGCGTATTGGTTAATTTCTGTTTGTATCTCCTCGAGCGATGCGGTAGCCGACGACAGGTCGGCGGCAGCGGCATCCATCGTGGCAATGCTGGTCTTGAGGTCGTATTCGGACAACAGGCCCTTGTCAAACAACGTGCGCGCATTTGTAGCATCCAGCACCTTGAGTTCGTAGTTGGCGCTCGCCTTGTCAACCGACGCCTGGGCTATCTTTGCCTTGAGTTTGAGAAAATCTGTATTGATTGTCGCGAGTACCTGACCGGTGGCAACGCGGTCGTTGTAATCAGCGGCAACCGACTCGAGTCTGCCGCTCATCTCTGCGAG
>JAFGUM010000524.1 GCA_016938515.1 Spirochaetales bacterium
CCGATACGCTGAGCGCTTCGGCGAGCGTGCCCGCGGCATCGCTGCCAGCGTGGCTATCGGCAGCGTCGCTCAGCCGCCTGTCGTCATCGCTGTCGTGGATGATAAAGGACAAGGCTGCTCCTGCCGACGCGGACGCGGACGCCAGGAAGCTGTTTGACGCGGATCCGACACGGTCGTTTTTCTCGCCGAACGAGTGGACGCTGGTCGATACGGCCGCGAGCGTCTCCGGGACGCTGTTCAAGTACCCGGCCACCCCCCAGAGTCAGGCGGCCGCTCAAAAGCCCGCCCTCGTCAACCTTGATACGAAGGCACCGGAAGACGCTGCTGGTCAGATTGACGCGGCTACAGCACCGGCAGACCCCGTAGCGGACGCGCTCGGCGTCATGCCAGATCTGGTGGCGCCGTGGACCGAGACGGGGCGTCAAGACAAGGCGGCGCCAGCTGACCCGCCCGGTTTCAACGCGCCACCCCTAGCTTCTCCCGAAACCATGAGTGAGCGCTCACCCTTTGGCGCCTCGCTTACCTGGAACTGGACCCCTACGTATTCGTGGAAACGCCGCTTTCTGCACGAAGCCTGGAGCGAGCCAGTTGACGTGGACTGGGCGGCCCTGTATGAGACCAGGACGGTGCGCAACGCCGGGACGCTGTCACTGTCGGCAGGGGAGGGGCTCGTTGGCTTGACAGCGGGGCTGTCCGCTTCAAGCCAATTTCAGGATAGGCCCCGCGTCAGTGACGACCAGACCTACGCCGGTGATGCGCTGCTGGCAACATGGGCCAGGCAAGACGCCCAGTACCGCAACGACAAGGTTACGGGCACACTCAAGCTCACAGCATCACCGTTCCAGGACTACTGGCTGTGGGCGCCAAGCTCACTCACGTACTCCTTGTCGTCTCTGCTGTACGAGTACGCGTTTGAATCCATGGACGAAGGCGCCCCAACTGACGCTTCCCGCGCGCTGTACGAGACGGTATGGGCGGACTGGACAGACGATACGGTGAGCGCCCACGCGCTGGCTTTCGTCCTGGGTCTGCGGCCATGGGGTTACGCGCAGAGCCTGTCCATTACAGCAGACCTGCCGCCGCTCCTCGAAGGCTACTCCGGAGCGCTCAACCTCAAATCACCGTGGAGCACGCTCGCGGTGAGCACGTCATACGGGCAAGCGGAAGAGGATGCCGAGCTCCTGTGGGATCCGCTCGCCGTCAGCCTGTCTGCGGGAACGGCGCCCTGGCCGGTACTTTCGGGAACCTTCTCGTGGGATCTGGAAAAGGAAACCCCCACGTCTTTGGCGGCGTCGGTGGCGTGGAACGGTCTGTCAGCGTCACTGAGCGCTCGCGAAGCCGTAGCGTACGAGCTGGTACTTGGTGAAGGCTGGACGTCTTCGGGGGATGCGGCGTTTCGGGTCTCTGCCGCGTCTGTCGCTCTCAAGTCTAGCTGGAAGCCACTGCCCGTGTGGCGCAACCGCGTTTCGTGGACCGCGGACATCAACGCGAGCGGGCAGCAGAGCTTCCTGCGATTTACCGACTCGTACCTGAATGTCGTAGCGGGCCTTACCTGTACGGTACACGAGTTTCTTGATATTACGTTTTCATCAACGTCGCGCAATTCATCGCTATGGCGTTACTATCCAGGCTTTTTCAGCCTGCCCGAGGGTCTGGATGCCGCTTCGTTCGCCAGAAATCCGCTGGAAGACATCCTCATGTCATTTGATTTTTTTGATGAAACCGGTCAAGCCAGACGGGAGTCCCTGTTCAAGCTCAAGTCGCTGTCGCTCGAGGCTACGCACCACCTGCACGACTGGGATCTGGCCATGAAGTTTTCGTCTAGCCCCGTACTCAATGAAGATAGCCTCGAATATACGTTCAAGACCAGTTTTTCCATATCTCTCGCGTGGCGTTCGGTATCGCAGATACAGACTTCCTACACGAGGGAGGGCGAAATCATAACCTGGGATTGACAGACATTCCTTGATTTTTTCTCAGAGCGCATATACGATACGTGTACGTGACCCCGACCGAAGCTGTAGGCATCGCCCTGGACGACACGAGGCTCCTGGCCGACGTCTGCGGCGTCAACGATTATAATCTCCACGTACTCGAGCGCCTGATGGGCGTTCGGGTGTTCGTTCGCGGCAACGAACTGTCGGTGGAATCGGGCGATCCCCTGGTCCGCGAGCTGTTCACGTCGCTCGTTTCCCAGCTTCTTGACGCGATACACGAGGGGATTCCCGCCTCGCCGGACCTTATAACCGCCATTCACGCGAGTCTCACGCCGGAAGGCGCTCTCGATGGCAAGCACGGCTCCTGCGCTGATCTGTTCCGTGACGCGGCTATCCAGGTGCCTGGCGCCTTCTCAAAAGTATATCCCAGAACGTCAAACCAGGCGCTGTACCTGCGCGGTTTGGCGAGCCACGATATAAGCGTGGCGGTGGGGCCGGCTGGCACGGGCAAGACCTATCTGGCCGTCGCCTGGGCGCTACGGGAGGTTCTGTCCAAAACCCGGCGCAAGATCGTGCTTACGAGGCCGGTCGTGGAAGCCGGCGAGAGCCTGGGCTTCCTGCCCGGAGACCTCGGGCAAAAAATCAGCCCGTACCTGCGTCCGCTGTACGACGCCATGGAGGCTCTCGTGCCGTACGATGTCGTGCGTCGGCTTGAAGACAACCACACGATTGAAATCGCGCCCCTCGCGTATATGCGCGGGCGCAGCCTCAACAACTGCGTCGTCATCCTCGATGAGGCTCAGAATACGACCAAAGAGCAGATGAAGATGTTCCTGACCAGGCTCGGCGAAGGGTCGGCCGCTGTCATCACCGGTGACGTTACGCAGATAGACCTGCCTCGCAAGTCGGAGTCGGGGCTGGTACACGCCCTGACGATTCTCTCTTCGATAGACGAAATATTTGTGTGCCGTATGGATGGGCGCGATGTCGTAAGAAATCCGCTCGTCAGGAAGATCATAGACGCCTATGAGTCCGATTTCTGACCGTAAATTTTCGCTTGCCTCATTCAAGGCCTTGCTCGGCGACCGGGCGAGCGTTCATCGTTATGGTATCATCGTCGCGGCTTTCTTCGTCTGCTTCGCGGCTTTTGTCGGTTTTGGAGCCGTTTCAGGTTCGTCGGCTACGAGCGGGCTTGAGGTAGGCAAGGTCGCAGACAGGGATGTGGTGGCCGAAGAAAACGTCGTCTACGTAGACGTGAAAGCTACCGAGATCCGGGTAGAAGCGGAGCGTCGGCTCGTTCCTGCGGTATTTTCCCTTGATGATGGAATAACAAAAACCGCGATGGAATCGATAGTGGCGTTCAGGAAGGGTTTCCTTGAACTGGCGTCGAGTACCAATGCAGACGGCGAGCTGGCGCTGCGAGTACGCGGGCGCTTCCCCGATACGGTATCAGAAGACCTCGTTGCGCGCCTGGTCGATTATCCCGCTCCCGGTAACGCCATAGACCAGGGACGGGTTATTCTGCAGACAGTCATGGGTGGCGGTGTGTTCGCGTTTCCGAGCACCGGGCTTGAACACTACAACCCCGAGACGGTTGAGCTCAGGCGCTGGACCGACGGGCCTCTGGTATACGAGCAGGTAGCCATAGACAAGGTTACGACGATGAGGCGTTTCAGGGCGGTAGCGCTCGAGACGGCGCGTTCGCTCAAATTGTCAGCCACGATGGCTTCGCTCGCCGTTGATACGGCTATGGCCTTTGCGGGGGAGAACGCCTTTTTCGACCGCGAACAGAGTCAGAGGCGTCTGGAAGCCGCGGTAGCGAGGGTGGAGCCCGTGATGAGGCGCATAGCGAAGGGAGATCGCGTCATACGCCAGGGCTTCATCGTTACGGCAGAAGACCTGGAACGGCTCGCGGCCCTGCGCGGTCCCGGTTCAAGGCTCGACCCGCTGTATGTGTTTGGCGGTGCCCTGTTGCTGGTGCTGCTGATCGTAGCCGCGGTGGCGCTGCTCTCTACGGCTAATACTGGCGTCCGGGTTGAAGGCCCAGGCTTTTTGTTCGTCATACTCCTGGCTACGGGATTCTTCGTCCTTGCCAACGCGCTGGCTGCGTTCTTGCCCGCTTCGCTCAGCGCTCACCTGGAAGCCTTGTTTCCTACGGCCTTGCTGTCGATGCTCGTTGCCATCCTGATAGGTGAAAGGTACGCGATACTGTTCACGATGGCTCTGGCGACGAGCCTGCTTCTGGTTACCGGGTTCGACGCGTTTGTACCAGCCCAATCGCTGCTGTCCGGCGTAGCCGGCATAGTGCTCGTGCGCAAGGCGGAGCGGCGCATCGACCTCGTCCGGGCTGGCTCGCAGCTGGCTCTGGCCCGGTTCCTGTGCGGGTTCGCGCTGGCGGCGCTGGCAGACCGTGGCGTGCTGGATGCCATAGGAACGGGTTTCTGGTCTTCGGTAAATGGTTTTCTCTGCGGAGTGCTGGCGCTTGCCTTCCTTCCCGTGCTTGAGCAGGCGCTCAACGCGCCAAC
>JAFGUM010000084.1 GCA_016938515.1 Spirochaetales bacterium
CGTACGTGATGCCGCCCCGGACGACGCTGGGAGCCGTCGTAGCCGCCGGTTTCGACGCACAGGCCGATATCGCGATGGGCAGGGCCGCGCTCGCCTCCCGGGAAGCCTCGTATCCATTCTGGATCTCGCGGGTGTCCTCAAGCAGCGCGGCGAGATCGGAGCCAGGCGGCCAGTGGGCAACCCAGTACCAGAGAATACCCATCCGCGTTGGCGACGGGTTGCTGTACGCAGCGCGGAACGGCGGGGCGGATCTCCTGGTGGTACCGCCCGTAGACGAGTACGCGGGAACCACCGTGGCCACCATAGCGCCTCTGGAACCCTACGGCGGACGCCGCTACGTCGTAGCCCTGGCTCTCGCGGCGCTGTACGCGCTGAAGCTGGCTCTGTCCCTGCTGTTTTACGGGTTGCGGTACCGCTCCACAAACTGAAGCTTCAGCGCCCGCAGCCCCTCGCTTATAGACACCTTATATAGATGCGGGTTTAAAAAGCGCAGGAAGGTGTGGTCAAACGCCTTCATCGACTCTATCCTGCGTTTCTGAAGCTCGTGAAGCGGAGCGGGCTCTGCCAGGCGCTTGCCTCTTCGCATTACCGCTCCCAGCATAGACCGTATATCGCCGCACGGCGCAAATGAAAAACGCCTGGTATCGAGCGATGGGTGGTAGAAGGTGGCCAGGGCGCCAGGCTTGATTGTCTCTCCAGAGAGCGCGATCACGTCCGCTACCGCGGAACCAGATTCGTCGTACAACCTGTACAGCTCCTTGACGCCGGGGTTCGTCGCCTTTTCCGGGTTGTCCGAGAACTTCATGGTGGGTTCGAGCACGCCGTTACGTCCCACCGCCGCCAGCTTGTACACACCGGTAAACGAAGCTTCATCGCCGCCGGTTACCAGGTTGGTACCCACGCCCCAGACGTTTACCGGCGCGGCGTCGGACATCAGCCGGTCTATGATCTCTTCGTCCAGCTCGTTTGAAACGACTATCGACGCACCGGTGAGCCCGGCGGCGTCAAGGCCTTCGCGTACCCGCCGTGACAGGTAGTCGATGTCGCCAGAGTCGAGCCGTACGCCAAAGCGCCTGCCTTCGGCCATAATGCGCTTGCCAACGGCGATGGCATTGGGCAAGCCCGAAGCGAGCGTATCGTAGGTGTCTATCAGCAGCGTGGTGGCGTCTGGATACAGGGCCGCGTACGCCTCAAACGCCTGCAACTCAGACGGGAAGGCCATTACCCAGCTGTGCGCCATCGTACCGAGCGCGGGGATACCCAGCTCCTTGGCCGCGCTGGCGTTCGACGTAGCCACGGCCCCGCCGATGTACGCGGCGCGGGTGGCTGATAGGGCCCCGTCCTGTCCCTGCGCCCTCCTCAGCCCAAACTCCATCACCCCCGTATTCCTGGCCGCCATCGCGACCCTGGCACCCTTGGTTGCTATGAGGCTTTGAAAGTTGATGGTATTGAGCACGAGACCTTCTATGATCTGCGCTTCGATGAGGTTGGCGTGGATACGCACTAGCGGCTCTTGCGGGAATATCAGCTCTCCCTCGGCTATCGCGTACACGTCGCCGGAAAACCTGAAATTAGCCAGGTAATCAAGGAATTTGGGCTCAAAGCAGCCTTGCTGATCCATCCAGGCCAGGTCGTCCTGCGAAAACCGCAGGGATTCCAGCGCGGATAGCAGCGGGTCGACACCGGCGAACACAGAAAAGCCGCCCTTGAACGGCTGGCGGCGGAAAAACACGTCAAAAACGGATGGCGCGTCAAGGCCGTGCTTCCAGTACCCCTGCGCCATGGTCAGCTCGTAAAAATCAGTAAAAAGCGCGCTCTGGTTCAACGCGGTACCTCCGATGAATCGATGATGGCAACGCCGTGCGCCCGCAGGTCGTCAAGAGCCCTGTCCACCGAACCGGCGGGAGCTCCAACGGCACGGCTCGCGTCGCGAACCACGAATACGGTGTACCCCAGGCGCGCAGCATCGAGCGCGCTGTAGTACACGCAGTAGTCGAGGGCAAGACCCGCCACGACCACCGTCCCCAGCGACAGCCCCCGCAGGTACCCGTCGAGACCCGTAGGCGTGCGCCCGTCGTTCTCGAAAAATGCAGAGTAGCTGTCCAGCCCGCTCCTGAACCCCTTGCGCACGACGAGGCGGTACGGCCGCTGATCGAGCGCCTCATGAAACGCCGCTCCATGGCTTCCTTGCACGCAGTGATCCGGCCACAGCGTAGCGTCCCTGCCATCGACGCTCGCCGCGTCGTAGGGCCTGGCGCCTTCGTGTGATGAGGCAAACGACACATGACCCGCCGGATGCCAGTCCTGGGTAAGCACGCAGACGTCGAACGCCCTGGCCAGATCGTTGAGTATGGGCATAACCTCGTCGCCCTGGGGTACGGCCAGCGCGCCTCCCGGGCAAAAATCATTCTGCGGATCCACCGCGATGAACGCGGCCCGTCCGGTATCAATACGCATCATCCATCTCCTCACGCCTGCCATCTGGC
>JAFGUM010000525.1 GCA_016938515.1 Spirochaetales bacterium
AAACCGGGGGTAGCGACCGAGCTCCTGTTCTGCATTGCCCACGGCGCGTGCAGGATACACGCGACTACCCGCGCCGTTCCCAAAGCAGAAAAGCCGCAGCGATTCATGGAGCTGCTGCGCTCGCAAATTCGTGGCGCGCGCGTAGAAGAGATAACACAGCTCGGCGCTGAACGCATCGTCAGGATCCGCGTAGGGCGAGGCGAAGGGGAACGCGTGCTCTACGCGCGCCTGTGGTCGGGAGCGGCCAACCTGATACTGTGCAAACCCGATGGCGAGATAGTAGACGCGCTCGCCAGAAAACCATCCAGGGGAGAAGTGACCGGGGGTCGGTACGTACCCGAACCCGGCGATGCTCCCTCCCGCGAATTTGTGGTACGCGAGTTTTCCAAAGAAGGCTCGTTTAACGAGCGAGTAGACGCGTACTACGCGGAGCATGGGTCGGAGTTGTCACGGGAAGCGCTGCTGGTGCGGGCCCGCGCGTACTTTGATCGCAAGGAAGCCCAGCTCAGTTCCCGCCTCACCGCTCTTGAAAAAAGCGCCGCCGACTACGCCGATGCCGACCGCTACCGTGAGCTCGGTGACATACTGATGGCCAATACCACGGCCAGGGTAGATGGCCCTTCGCTGACGCTAGACGATTTTTATCGGGGCGGCAGCGTTGTACTGCGGATAGACCCGACGCGAAGCCTCGTGGACAACGCTGGCGTGTGGTACGAAAAGTCAAAGAAAGCGCGTACTGGCGCGCTGGAAACAGCCTCGGAAATAGCAGAAGCGAGGGCGGCGCTCGACGAGCTTGCCCAGGAACGACATCGCGTTGAATCGATGGACAGTCCCTACGCCATACGGTCCTTCCTGGCAAAGCGCCGGTCCGCCCCATCTCAGGCGGCAAAGCGCTACCCTGGCTTGTCTCTGGAACGAAACGGCTGGCTCATGCTGATAGGCAGGTCTGCGGCCGAGAATGACGAGCTCCTCCGCAGACACGTTCGCGGCAACGACCTGTGGTTTCACGCGCGCGGTTATTCGGGCTCCTACGTTTTTGTAAAGGTAAAACCGGGTAAGAGCGTACCGCTGGACATCATGCTCGACGCCGGCACGCTGGCGCTCTACTACTCAAAGGGACGGGCCGCGGGATCCGGCGATCTGTACTACACGAGCGTAAAATACCTCCGTAGAACAAAGACGGGGCCGCGCGGCCTCGTCATTCCCACCCAGGACAAGAATCTGCGCGTCAAGCTGGATGAAGCACGCGTCAGGGAACTCAGGCGGCTTATCGGCAAAGACTAGAGCCTGCCTTCGCGACTATCGCCCAGCCTTGAGACCCGCGACCTCGACAGGCGCTGATTTTGGCGGCTTTATCACCTTTATGACGAGCTCACCGCCCTTTTCCCGCACGCGCACGGTAGATCCCGGGGGACACGACCCCTCCACCATGATAGCCGCCAGGGGGTCTTCTATGGTTTTGGTTATAAGGCGGCGCATGGGACGAGCACCGTAGGCTTCGTCGTACCCATCCTCCACCAGCTTTTCCACCGCTTTCGTGTCCAGCTCTATAGCAACGCCACGCTCGGTAAGCCGACGCCTCAGCAGCGATAGCTCGAGTTCAAGCACCATGCGCACCTGTTCCTTTTCGAGTGGATGGAAGACGACGATCTCGTCTACC
>JAFGUM010000526.1 GCA_016938515.1 Spirochaetales bacterium
ACAGCTCGGACAGCCAGTAGTCGACGCGCTCCGAGGACGTATTGACGACAGCGTTCTTGACGCCATAGGAAAAAGCCTGCGGCAAGGTTCCACGGTACTCGGAGTAGAAGGCATTGCCAGAGGCGAGCGCGGGGACATAGACTTTTCGCTCAATCTGTCACCAGTTCGCGGTCGCCGCTCCGACAGGCACGACGGCCTCGTGCTCACCTTTACGGATCAGTCCCGCGAACGCGAGCTCAAAGAACGCGTAGACGTCGTCGTAGAGGAACGTCGTGCCATCAAAGACATGTTCAGCCGTTACCTGTCAGTAGACGTGGTCCAGCACCTGATGGACAGCCCAGGACTCATAGAGCTGGGAGGCTCTGGCAAACGCGCCACCGTATTTTTTGCCGATATACGCGGTTACACGTCCTTTTCCGAGGGCAAGACTCCAGAATACATTGTCGAGGTTCTAAACGAATATTTCTCTGAGGCGGTAGAGGTTGTTCTTGGCTATCGTGGTTTCATAGACAAGTTCATTGGCGACTGCATCATGGCCGCGTGGGGCGTGCCCATGACCAGCGAAGAAGAAGACGCGCGCAATGCAGTCGCGTGCGCGCTCGACATCCAGAAGCTGATAGAGAATCCGCGCCGACGCTTCTTCCGCGGAGAAGCCGAGCACCTGCGCGTTGGCATCGGCGTAAATACCGGCTACCTCGTCGCGGGCAACCTCGGCTCTTCGCGCCGCATGAACTACTCGGTGATAGGCGATGCGGTAAACATCGCCGCCCGACTCGAAGGCGTCGCCAAAGCAGGAGAAGTAATTATAACGGAGTCGACCAAGGATCTGCTCGGCGCTTCCTTCAAGGTGGAGCTGAGGGACGCGGTCATGGTCAAAGGCAAAGCCGAACCAATCCGAATATACCGGGCCTTGAAGCATACGGGCGTTTGACGGAGGTACTACCATGGTGCAAATTCTGGAATCAGTGTCCCTGGCTACATTATGGCTCTTCATCGCGATAGCGGCCACAGCTGTTATCGTGCTTGTCGTAGCCCTGCTCGAGCTACGATTCCGCCGAATCGTCAGGAAAATAGCCAGACAGCCGTCGGAACCGCACCCACGGCTGGGGCCGCTGTCCCTCGCACTGCGCGAGCGCTACATAGTGCGCAAGAGCGAGCGCGGCTTTTTAGGCGCACCAGGTCCGTTCCCCGAGCTGCTGCCCGCGCTGGGCTACCCCCTGCGATGGCTTGAAGCCGTGCGCTCGTCAGGCTCTCGCGTCGCGGCAGCTCGCCTCCTCGAATTTGCGCCTGAGCTTGGCCTCTTTGATGTTTTTTTTGCAGCGCTGCGGCACGCGGGTATAAAGAAGGTCTTGCTCTCGTGGCTCGGCGCACAGGGCGAAACATTCGCCTTGCGAAGAATAGCGCTGTCTGGGCCTGGAAGAGCCTTCGATGGCGCGAGTGCGCGCTTGCTGCTGTCAGAGCGACTCGACGAGGTTCGCGAGATGCTCGGAGACCCGGAGTGGTCGGTGCGCGCCATGGCCGTGCGGATTCTTTCCGGCGATGAATCCGAAAGGTCGATGAAGGGTGTCTCAGACAGCCTGGGGGATCCCCATCCGCTCGTGCGCAGACTGGCTCTCGAGTCTCCTCTTGCAGGAGAGCGGGAAGCTCTCTATCAGACGGTATACGGGTTGTTTACCAAGGACACGTCGCTCGAGGTAAGGCGGGCCGCCAAAGCCAGGATCATCGCCGAGTTCCCCGATTTGTACGAGCCAGACACCGAGTCGCTCGGCCCTGAAGAAACGATTCACGTCCTTGAACTGCTCGATACATCGAGCCAGCGCGACGAGGAAATAGCCTTTCACTTTCTTGAAACCGGTGCCCCTGAGCAGGCACTGGCCGCGGCTGAGCACCTGCAGCTACGCGGCTCGCTCAAACCCCTTCTCGAAGAAGCAAAACCCGGTGATTCCAAGGACTTTGAACGACGCGTCAGCCTGCTGTCTACCGCGGCTTCGTATCAGGTATTCGGTTTTTTACGATCCGTAGAAACGGTTGATAGCGACGGCGCGTTCGAAGCCGCGGCTCGCGTACTCGAGCACGCTGGCGACAGGCAGCTTATAACCGTCCTCGCCCGTCGCTGGTTTGAACGAATGGGGCCAGCCCCCTACCCTGCGGGTACGGTGGACGTATACAAAGCGGTGCTGGCCGCAATCAGCGCCAGGGGAGACGAGGACGCGTGCGGTGTCCTGGCCACCGAGCTGCTAGCCAGGAGGAATGATCCAGAGCTTGAAAAGCTGGCGCTCCGGGCCACGACCGACGCTGCGAAACAGTGCGTATTCCCGACGCTCGCAGAGCTGTTCGGCGATCCGGCTTTCAAGTTGCGTGACGAACTACGGGAGGCTCTCGCCAGACAGGAACCTGAACTCGTCGTACCCTTCGCCCTCTCGTTTCTGCGGGCCGACAGAGCTGGTACGCCCCGCGTTCTGCGGCGCGACGCGGTTATACTCGCCGGGGCTCTCAAGCTGTCGTGGGCAGTACAGCGGACGCTGGAGACGCTGCCGGCAATGGACGCTGAAGAGATCGCCGCACTCGCCCCCGTTATAGTCGGCATCGACGCAAAAGTCTTCAAGAGCAAGGCACGGTACATCCTTGACGGCGTAGACGCCCCTTCCCGCGCGGCCATCCTGGCGGCTCTTCCCGCTACTGGCGACCGCTCCTTTATGGCCGATGTCAAATCGTCCCTGCGTGACGCGGATCCCGACGTCCGCGCGGCAGCGGTCAGGGCACTTGCATCGTTCCAGGAAGACAAGGCCCTGACGACGGGTGGACTCGACCTGCTGCGAGATCCAGTTGAGCGCGTTCGCGTAGAAGCGGCTTCGGCTCTGGCCGAGGCCAGCGGTAGCGCCGTAACCGGCAGGCTCGCCGAGGTGCTTGCAGACGCCAACGAGGTAGACGAGGTAAAGGCTTCTCTCATACGTGGATTGGGCAAAGCGACTACGCCTACCAGTCTTGATCTGCTCATAGACGAGCTTGGAACCCGCGAAGACTGGGTAGATGAACTGGGGGAAGCCCTGTCGCAACGCAGATCCCGCTCAGATCTTACGCGTATATTCGAGCGCTTCAAGGACGCGACCGGAGAACTCAAGCCGCGCATCGCCGCCAGTATAAGCGCGATGGGGAAACCGGGAGAAGACGCCCTCGTCGCGCTACTCGAAGAAGATATAGTTTCCCTCAAACCATTTATAGTCGAAGCGCTCGAATCACTCGGGTACGTCGAGGCGAGGATACGCGAACTCAAGCACCGCGATCCGATAACGAGGAGACAGGCAGCAGCGGCTCTGGCTCTCGTTGGTAGCAGGGCCGCGTACCGCGGCATCGTGCTCGCCGCCAGGGATCCGGATATCGACGTGCGCGTGTCGGTGACCCGCGCCCTCGAGCGGCTAGCCGGCCCCGAAGGCGAAGCGATGCTCACCGAGCTCACGGCAGACCCCGACGCGCGCGTCCGCAAGTACACGCTCTGGGCTATGGAACGCGTCAAGGCCAAGGCTCTGTAGAGAAGCCTTCGTGAAAGAAACACTGCTTGCCGATGGCCTTGCCGAGCTGGGATTGCCGGTGGCTGGGAACCTGTACGACCGCCTGTCTGCGTACGTACGCGCGATAGAAAAATGGAACCCAGCGTACGGACTCGTCGGGGCTTCCGGCGACGAGCTCGTAATCAAGCACATCCTCGACAGCCTGGCTCCGATAGCGGTGATCAGGCGCCTTTTGGCCGCGACAGTGACGA
>JAFGUM010000085.1 GCA_016938515.1 Spirochaetales bacterium
CGTTGGCACCAGCGAAGCGCTGGATCTCGTGGTGCTCGCCGATGCTACCATAGTACGGTCCATAGCCAACTACACCCTCGGGTACGCCCGACTGGGAGCCAAGGACGACGCGCAGGAATCCGACGGGATGTTTGACCTCGACAGCCTGTTTGACGACGCAGAAGACTCTTCCGGCGATGTCAGCAATGGCTTGACGCTGGAAGCGGTCGAGGCATCAATGGCTGATACCTCCGAGCGGGATACGCTGGTTCTTACCGATGACGCCGCGTGGAGCTTCGTGCTGCTGCGGGCTGGTTCGGGGGGTCGGCAATCGCTGATCCGCGAAGCGCGCGCGCTCGCAAGTGATATGGCTCTGGATCTGCGCGTCCTGTCATGGCAGGCGGCAGCCGGCTCGAGCGCCCAGGCCCTGTTCGCCGTGCCGCCAGCGTTTTACGTCGGGCTTGGCTTTGTAGCGCTGGGGGCGGTGCTGGTCATCATGAACGCGCTCGTCATATCGGTTCTGGAGCGTTCGGGAGAGATTGGCACGATGCGCAGTCTGGGTGCCAGGTCGGGGTTTATACGGAGATTGTTCGTAGCCGAGTCGCTGCTGCTGACGATGAGCGCCGCCATGGTCGGGGTGGTTTTGGGGCTGTTCCTGTCGTGGGCCCTGGCCGACGCTGGCATGACGATTGACAACCCCCTGCTCGTATCCCTGTTTGGGGGTGAAAGCATCAGGCCCGTAGCCACGGGTGGCAGCGTCCTCTATCACCTGGGGCTCGCCGCCCTGGTTGGCGCACTGGCCTGGGTGTACCCCGTGTCGCTCGCGATGCGCATCCAGCCGGTTACTGCCATGAACGGAAATTGACCATGGTCGTACTCTGGCTCGCCCTGCGCAACCTGTTCCTGCAACGCAAACGCTACGTCATGGTTGGCGCGGCGGTGGCAATCGGCTTTGCCCTTATTACCGTTATTTCCGGGGCGGCGTACGGCGCCATGGATACGGTACGCGCCAAGGCCGCCCGGTATTTTGCCGGGCATGTAACCGTTCGCGGCTACATCAACGGGTTAAACGGTCTGCCTGACCCCTCGGGCGTCGAGCGGGTGCTACGGGGTATGGACGATACCATCCGTACGGTGGCCAGGCGTACCTCGTACGACCGCAACGACGCTTCGCTGTTCTTTGGCGGGGAGACCGTCCGGCAGCGCAAACTGATGGGCGTCGACTTTGAGGCGGAAGCCGACGAGCTGTCCAACCTGGCTTTTAAGGATGGTTCCCTGGACGCGATGCTCGGCGAGGCTGGCTTTGACGGCATTCTCATAAGCGAATCGGCGGCGGGCATCATGGGGTGCAGGGTTGGTGACGACGTCAACCTCTACCTGACTACCGATTCCGGGCAGTACAATACGGCGACCCTCATAGTACGCGGTATTTTCAGCGAAACCAGCCTTTTTGGCTACATTGCCTACGTGCGCTTGGCGGATCTGAATCGCCTGCTCCAGCGGTCAGCTGACGCGGCCACTGACATTGCCGTGTACCTCAGGGCGGGGGTCGATCACGATGCGGAAGCCGAGCGCATCCGGCTGGCGCTGTCAGCCGATTTCGCGACCTATCCTCCTTTGCCAGCGCGTGAGTCTATTCATGCCGCCCTTGCCGCCGATTCAGCGGGGCCGCACCTCGCGGTCTTTACCATGGACGCGCAGCTGGACCAGATCAAGAGCATCCTGGACGCGTTTCTTGCCGTAACCTATTTTGTGCTGGTCGTATTCGTGCTCATCGTCATGGTTGGCGTACTCAACACCTACCGGGTTATCGTGTACAACCGCACCAGGGAGATAGGGACGATGCGGGCCATGGGCATGCGGCGCGGCGCGGTTGCTGCCCTGTTCATCACCGAGGCGCTCGCGCTGGCCATCATCGCCTCTGGCGTCGGACTCGCGCTGGGCCTGGCTGTGCTGCAAGCGCTGCGCGCGCTGAGCTTCGACGCCATACCGGCAGCTGGACTGTTTACCGACCAGGGGCGGCTGTCGTATGCCATGAAACCCGGGGTGCTGTGGACAAACCTGGCTATAATGACCACCGCGGTTCTGGCCGCTGCCCTGGGGCCATCGCGGCACGCCGCGACGATCCGCCCGGCTGACGCGATGCGCGACAACGCCTGAGAGATGAAACCACTGGCGCCCACGGGTGTTTGTCCAGTATGATAAGGATGTGTACGAACAAAGGATGTTCAATGATTGAACACAAAGCCGTAGCAAAGCTGTCTAAAGTGCTCTCAAGGATTTTTGCGGGAGCTGTGCTGCGTTTTCTGCTCCTGTCGGGGTGGGCTGTTCCGGGAAGTGCCTCGGCTCAGTCTGTATCTGACTACGCCGAATTGCTGCGCCGGGTAGATGCCACGGTTACCTTTACGGGCTATGATCTGTCCGCTGAGTATACGATAGAGAAGCGCGATCCTGGCGGCGCGGTATCAACGACCGTGGCTACTATGTTCAGGCGAGACGCCAGCGGGCAGTTTCTCATCCTCATCCTGGAACCGGCGATAGACAAGGGCAAGGGCTACCTTAAAATAGACGACAACCTGTGGCTGTACGATCCAGTGGACCGGATTTTTACCTTTACGAGCGCCAAGGAGCGCTTCCAGAACTCAAGCTTCCGCAACTCCGACTTTAACCGCTCCAACTTTTCGGGCGATTACAGAGCTGTA
>JAFGUM010000527.1 GCA_016938515.1 Spirochaetales bacterium
CGGCGATGCGGGAGTCTTTTTCTGTAATCGCGGCGTCCTTCTCCGCCAGGGCCGCATCGCGCTCAGCCAGCAATTCATCGAAAGCTGCCTGGTCGCCGCCTGCCGCCCCGAGCCTCGCTTCTGCTTCGGCGCGCAGGGTGGTTTCGCCTTCGAGCTTGGTCATCGCTTCCGCGAGCCGGGTGTCGGCTTCTGCCAGGGCGGCTTCCTTCTCAGCAATAGTTGCTTCAAGCTTTACCAGTTCCGCTTCCAACTCGGCAACACGGATTTTGAACCCATCTGCCTCGGCTGCAGCCAGCGCGAGAGCCTGGTTCTCCGCTTCAAGTTCGTTTATGTCTTCGTACAGCGAATCGCGCTCAGCGAGCAATCGCATAATTTCGGCCATCAGCACGTCTTCATCGTCGCCAGCTTCCGAACCGGCTTCCTCCGCATCTGGCTCTGCGGGTACGTCCACCTCGGGTTCAGCCAGAGGTTCGGCGGGCTCTGCTTCGACGTAGGGGGTGGTTCCATCATCATCCTCCACGACGTCAGATACCTCAGAAATTTCCGGCATCAGAGAATCATCAGCCACTTCGGTTTCAGCCTCTGCGGAGCTATCGGCTTCTTCCAGCTCAGGAACGGGTTCTGCGGCGGGCTGCTCCTCATCTTCCGTCAGAGGAGCTTCCGTAAGGATGACCGGCGTTTGTTCCTCTTCTTGCTCTGGAGCCTCAGCTGTGGAGAGCGGCGCTACTCCGAGTATGTCATAAGCACTGGCCGTAGCTTCCTGCGCCCACGCGGAACCAAGGGTAAGAACGCACAGGATCGCATATACTCGTAGCCGCATACCAACTCCTCCCGGGCGCATCGTCGTATCGCGGTACACCCCTGCTTCAGTATCGGTGTTTTGGAGTTTCGTCATAAGGACGAGAGGCTCACCTGGATGGAAGGGCGTACCACGCTCGTGCTAGAATCGTAGCTTCGAGGAGTTTTCAATGAATATTGTCATTGCCAACGATCATGGCGCGGTTGCGCTGAAGACAAGCATAATGGAAGAGTTGCGCGCCAGAGGGCATACCGTGGAAAACCTCGGCGTCGACAGCGCAGACTCGGTGGACTACCCGGATATGGCGAAGCTGGCGGCCGATCGCTTCCTCGCCGGAGGCTTCGACTTTGGCATCGTGTGCTGCGGCACCGGCATAGGCATCTCGATCGCCGCCAACAAGGTGCCGGGCATCAGGTGCGCCCTCGTGCACGACCTCTTTACGGCGGAGATGAGCAAGGCCCACAACGACGCCAACTTCCTGGCCTTCGGCGGCCGCGTCAGCTACGCGACCCCGGTCATCGACATGATAGAGAAGTACATGGCGACGAGCTTCGAGGGTGATAGGCACGCCAGGCGCGTCGGCAAACTGGATGGGATGCGCACGTAACAGCCTCGCGTACCTCCCGCGCATTACCGGAGCGGCTTGTATTTTCCTTTTGACAAGTCACTGAAACCATGATATCGATAGAGCTGAAACCTATGGAATTGGTCTAATGCCCAAAATAAAACAATACGGACATCAAGCCAATCCATGATTTTCGGGCGCTCGTGAGGCGTCCGAGAGCTGTGGCGGGATCGCTTCCGGTCCCGTGGAGGTATGCATGAAGAGGATACTCATCTGTCTGATCCTGGTTGGCGCGGTACTAGCAGGCGCTTACGCGGAAGACAAAGTCATCAAAATCGGAACGCTGTTCCCGATGACAGGCTCAGTAGCCACTGCCGGCCAGCGCTGTCAGGCCGCAGTCGAAACGATAGTCGACATTATCAACGGTGTGTACCCCGACCTCGACGTTCCCTTCGCCAAGAAGGCGGGATTGCTCGACGGGTACAAGATTGAGCTCGTCAGCGCCGACCACCAGGGAAAGCCCGACGTGGCCAAGACCGAAGCCGAGCGGCTGTACGGGCAGGAGGGCGTCTTCGCCGTCATCGGTTCGTACAACAGCGCGGCCACCAAGCCGGCGAGCGCGGTCGCGGAGCGGCTTCAGAAA
>JAFGUM010000086.1 GCA_016938515.1 Spirochaetales bacterium
ACGCCACCACCCTGTATGTTCATGTATACAGTGTCGGTGAATATGACGCTATCGTTGACATCACCCCGCACCGCGTGGCACAGTGTCGTTGGTTAACCAATGACAAGCATATACGGTTTACGAATATGACAGCGCCCACGCACCGAGGTCTGTCCCCGGATGACCGGGATCGATACATCATCGAGCGCCTCAGATCAACCACCATCGCAGTATCAGGGCAGACGCTTGCTGCAGAACTGGGTATCAGCAGGGTGGCGTGCTGGAAACGCGTCGAAGCCCTGCGCGCGTGGGGATACGGCATAGACGCGACGCGCAAAGGTTACATTCTCACCAGGGATGATGGGCTGTCAGGCTGGGATGTAGACGCACCGGGACCGTTGGTGCTGTTTGACACTGTGGAATCTACGATGGATGAAGCACGGACGCGCGCTGTGGCCGGTGCTCCATCGGGCACCACCGTACTCGCGCTAAGCCAGCGCAGTGGAAGGGGGATTGCCGGGGGTCAGTGGTCCAGCCCCTCCGGCGGTCTGTACCTGTCATTCGTCATTCGTTCTCAGCTGCCTCCATCGCACGCGGGAGCTCTGTCCCTCGAAGCGTCGGCCACCACCATCTCAGAACTTCGTGCGTGCGGCGTACCGGGAGCAAGTTTCCGCTGGCCAAACATGGTTGTAGTCGACACAGGCAATTCTGGCGAGGTTCGCAAGGTCGGAGGCGTGCTGGTCGAAGCGTATGGGGACATAGCTGAAGCGTCATTCTACATCGTCGGCGTCGGGCTCGCCGTGCCGCCCGACGAACTGACCAGGCAGGCGAACACGCGGGCGGTGGGTCTCAGGGCGACACTCGCCGCGACCATAGTCCGGTCGGTCGTTTCGTGGGCCTCGGCCCCGGACCTGAACCCGGCGCGCTGGAACTCCATAGCACCCCGCCCCGACACGAGGCTCAACGTGGTCATGTGGAACGGTGCCACGCGGAGTATCGACACGATTGGCTACGATAACAGGGGAAATTTGGTGAGCGCAGATGGAAGATCGTCGGTATCCATCGGGGAATGCCATCACGTGGTACACGAAGGAGTCGTATGATGAAAAATGACGCGTACCGTCTGGTACTGGTTTCACTGTTCGCATCGATGATGGTGGTTGGAGCCCTGTTCTCGCTGCCTCTGCCGCCACCTCTGCCACCTGTCACCCTGGCGGTGTTCTTCGCGCTGCTGTCGGGGCTGGTCCTCGGTCCCGTCTACGGCATGATGACCACCGGCCTGTACCTGGGACTGGGCGCCGTCGGGTTGCCGGTGTTCGCGAACGGAGCCGGAGGGCTCGGCCAGCTGGCGGGGCCAACCGGAGGCTTTTTGCTCGGCTACGTCGCGGCGGCGCTGGTAACGGGGCTCATCGCGGACCGCAGGCGGTGGGGTTTTGCGCGGGCGCTTGTGGGAGCTCTGGCGGGCGTAGTGGTGCTGTACGCGGTAGGCTTGCCCTGGTTCCGCTCTGTTCTGGACGCCACCCCCGGCAAGAGCTTTACGATGGGTACGGCGATCGCCGTCATGCTGCCATATTTCATCGGCGATATCATCAAGGCCGTCGCGGCTGCGGCACTCGTAAAGGCGCTACGCCCCCTTTTGCGCTCATACTTTCCCAGCCCGAGCTCTGTCCCCGGCGACCCGAGCTCTGTCCCCGGCGGCTCAAGCTCTGTCCCCGGCGGTGCGGCGTGAAGCTTGAGTTCATGGCGCTTGAAAAAACGTTTCCCGACGGTACCAGGGGGCTTTCAGGGGCGAGCCTGACGATAGAGACTCCTGCATTCGTAGTGCTGTCCGGTAAAAACGGCAGCGGCAAGACGCTGCTTGCCAGGCATGCACTGGGTCTGGAACAAGCTGACTCAGGAGAAGTGCTCTTAGATGGCAAAGCGCTTGCTTCTGTACTCCCTGAGGCGCGCCGGCGCATAGCCCTCGTGTTCCAGGAGCCCGAACACCAGATACTCGGCGTTACCGTGCGAGAAGACGTCGAGTTTGGGCCTCGATCATCGGGTGAAGCACCATCATCATACAGGCGACGGGTAGACGATGCGCTCGCGACGGCCGGGCTCGCTGGATACGACGATCGTCTGTGCGCGGGTCTGTCTGGCGGAGAAAAGCGACGGCTCGCCATCGCGTCAGCCTTGCTGTCCAACCCCGAGCTGCTTGTGCTTGACGAGCCGTTCAACGGCCTCGACTGGACGGGAGCCGCCAGCCTCATCACCACATTATTACGGTTGCAAGAGTCTGGAACTGGCGTTCTAGTCGTTACCCACGACCTGGAAAAGTGCCTTGCTCACGCCGATCGCCTCGTCGTGATGGAGGGCGGCAGCGTTATCCGCGACGGCTCGCCAGCATCACTTTGGGATGAACTTCCCGCGCTCGGGCTCAGGCGCCCGCCGGGAAGCGTGGAACGGCTCGCTGAGATGAGCTGGGGAGCGCAACTAGCATGAACAGCCGGATGGTGTTGGGCGGGGTACCCCGATTTTTAGCGTACCTGTCGCTGCAGTTGGCCCTGTTGTCGTTGCCGCTAGCGTACCTGGCGATTCCCGCCGCCATCATCGCATTGCTTGGCATCGCAGAGGGACAGAGCTGGGCTCAGTGGGCTCGACGCTCACGAATCGTCCTCATCGTGGCCGCGATGCCGGCGCTGTTCGGTATTCCGTGGAACGCCGCGTCGTTTGCTTCGGCCTGTGCCCTCTGGACGCCGCCGTTGGCACGGAGCGCGCGCCTCGCGCTGGTGTTTGCGTCAGCCTCGTGGCTGTCCTCCAGAATGACCCACCTGGAACTGCGAGACACGCTCGACGCGCTGCTCAAGCCGCTCGGCCGCGCGACAGCCAGCCATATCGCCAGAGCCGTCTCGCTTACCGTCGCGTTCATACCGTGGACACGGCTGGAATTGCGCCGTGCCGACGAAGCGGCCAGGCTGAGGGGCTCGAACCTTTCGCGCCGCCCCGTCGGGCATCTCGCCGCGCTATCAG
>JAFGUM010000528.1 GCA_016938515.1 Spirochaetales bacterium
CTGAACAGGATGACTATGAAAAAGAGGACAAACTGGCTCGAGTAGAGAAAAAATTCCTCAAGGTAGCGCTTGGGAAGAAACTTCATGTGCCCACATAGTACTCGAATACGCCCGCGATGTCACGCCCGGAAGAGTAACTACGATGGCGCATCGTACTACAGCTCAGGGAGCCACGGTCATGTTCAGTATGGCGCGTATCTGTTCTTCAGACGGCGGCTTGGGAACCAGCCCCTGCGACCGCGTCGCCACGATCTCAGGATCGTCTATCAGGTGGGAGTTGCCCGTCAGGTACACGATGGGAACGTCAGAAAAACCGCGTATGGCCATGGCGGCATCAACTCCCGTGCGGTCTCCCCTCAGGGTAATATCCATGAGTATCAGGTCGAGATCGTCGCTACGCGCCTTCTCTACCGCGGCATCCGCGCTCGGGGCGATTCCCACTACCTCACCATCCATGCGCTCAAGCGTCTTCTTGAGATCCCACGCTATGATGCTCTCATCTTCCACTATGAGAACCTTTACCCTGGCCACGGCTATACCGCCTCCGGAAAATCTATCCGGTACGTCGTTCCCTGCCCAACGGTAGCCTCGATGGTACCCTCGAGCTGGTCGACGAGAAGGCGCACGAGCACCAGGCCAAGCGATGCCCCCTCCGAGTCGCACAGCTCCTCAAACGGCCGCGGCAAGCCAACGCCATCGTCCGACAGCTCCATGTGTACAAGGCCTGTACCCGTTTTAGACAGGGAAATGCGAATCTCGCCCTGCTCACCCGCTGGAAACGCGTATTTTATCGCGTTGGCTATGAGTTCGTTGAGGATAAGCCCGCACGGTATCGATGAAGTAACGTTCAGATCAACCCCGATGGCGCTCGCCTCTATGCGTATCCTGTTTTCTACCCCGTAACCGAGCGACAGATTCCGTACCAGATCGGCCAAGTACTGCCCCATATCTACGCTCGCGTAGTCCCGGGATTTGTACAGCTCTTCGTGCACGAGAGCCATCGCCATGATGCGCTCCCGGCTGTGCTGAAAACCTTCCAGTGCCTGCTGCGGGTTCTGTATGGCACCAGCCTGCAAGTTGAGCAGGCTCGATATGATGTTGAGGTTGTTCTTGACGCGATGGTGCACCTCTCGGAGAAGTACTTCTTTCTCCGCAAGGCTTCGCCTGAGCCTCTCCTCCGCTTCCTTGCGCTCTGTTATATCGA
>JAFGUM010000529.1 GCA_016938515.1 Spirochaetales bacterium
GAAGACAAGCGCCGCCGTCGCAACGAGGTCGCCCAGGCCATGAAAGCCAAGCTCGAAGCCGACGCCCGCCAGGCGCTCATCGACGAGGGCAAGCGCCTCAAAGACGACATCGCCGAGCTCGAAGCGCGAGCCGACGACGTAGAAAAGCAGCTGGACGTCGAGGTTCGCCGCATTCCAAACATGGCCCACCCCACCGCTCCTGTTGGCAAGGAAGACAAGGACAACCTTGAAGTTAAGCGCGTTGGAACACCAACCACTTTCGCCTTCGAGCCCAAAGACCACGTGCAGCTCGGCAACGAACTGGACATCATAGACTTTGACAGCGCCACCAAGGTGTCGGGCACCAAGTTCTACTACCTTAAAAACGAAGGCGTATTCCTGGAGCTCGGCCTGACGCGCTACGCCCTCGACATCCTGACGCGCAAGGGCTTTACCCCCTTCATCACGCCGGACGTTGCCAAAACGGAAATACTCGAAGGCATAGGCTTCAACCCACGCGGCGCAGAATCCAACGTGTACACGGTGGAGGGAGACGGCACCTGCCTGGTCGGTACCGCGGAGATCACGCTGGGAGGCTACTATTCTGACACCATACTGCCAAAAGACAAGCTGCCGCTCCGCATGGCAGGCCTGTCTCACTGCTTCCGCCGCGAAGCGGGCGCCGCCGGGCAGTTCAGCAAGGGCCTCTATCGCGTACACCAGTTTACCAAGGTAGAAATGTTCTCGTACTGCCTGCCAGAGGATTCCGACCGCATTCACGAAGAATTCCGTACTATAGAAGAGGAAATATTCTCTGGCCTTGGAATCCCGTTTCGGGTCGTCGACACCTGCACCGGTGACCTGGGCGCCCCCGCCTACCGCAAGTGGGACCTGGAAGCCTGGATGCCCGGCCGCAACGGCGGCGAATGGGGCGAAGTAACGAGCACTTCCAACTGCACCGACTATCAGTCGCGTCGCCTCAACATCCGCTACAAGGACGACGACGGCAAAAACCGCTTCCTGCACCTGGTCAACGGTACCGCCATAGCCATCAGCCGCGCCATAATCGCCGTTCTCGAGAATTTCCAGCAGGCGGATGGCACCGTGAAGATTCCCCCGGCGCTCGTACCATACGTGGGGTTCGAGGTGATACGTAAAAAGTAGCTGCCAGAGCCAATTTCAAAAGTCGCTTACTTTTGGAATTGGCTTTGCTATTGCTTGCGTTGCCCCTCACCAGCGGTGGTGGCAAAGTTGTACTTGCACAGATCGATGATCGCGAAGCGGTTGTCTACTCCTATCTTGTTGCAGATATTGTACATGTGCAACTTTACTGTTGACTCCGCGATGTTGAGACGCTCGGCTATCTCCCTGTTGCTGGCTCGGTACACAGTGAGCGTCTTGATAACGCGCTCTTCAGCCGGGCTTATATTCATCGCCTTGAGATCGAAGGGCTTTTGCTCTTTTTCAATTTCCTTAAGCTGATTGGAAAGTTTGGTGTAGTCCATTTTTAGCGAATAGTTTTCTTTTCTGAGTTGCTGTTGTTGCCGCACCATGTCCCGCCAGATAATAACGATGAGCGTAACGAGGAAGGTGGTATACAGAAGGGTCAACATGCCACCAGTGATACCTTTGTAATGGGCATTAAGAGCGGACGATATCTGCGACAGAACGGTTATGACTACCAGAAAAGTCGTATTCTTGGCGACAGCGTGTTTTTCAAGGTACCCGTAGTGGCGCATGACCAGCCAGGCGGCCAGATACATGGCCGGCCCGTAGAACTCGTTGTACGCGTCGAGAATATTTAAAGTGCCCACGACCAGGAACACGATAACCTGCATTTTTTTAAGAAATGGGCTCTCAAAAAATGCGCTGATGATGAATAATACGGTAAACAAAAAGACAGACCATACCGCAAAATGGCACAAGCTCTGCCATAACGACAAGCCTTCCAAGAGCGTCAAGTTTGCTATGTTGGTGCCTACCACAGCCAGCCCAACAACGGAAATGAGTACGCCGATCTGTTTTTGCACTGAGTCTAAAAATCTGTTCATACGACCTGCCTATGATCCCCAGTACCCCTTGAGAGCCTCGTCTACAGCATAAAAAGCCGAAATCTCCGGGGTGATGGTGCCTTCTATCGAGGCTATCAGGTCGCGGCTAAGAGCCTCCGCGTCCCAGACACCACTGTCCACCGGATTGTACTTGCCAATCTGCCTGTCCGTAGCAGCGTCGTTTCGATAGCTTGACACCATGCACAACGCCAGCAGATCGCGGTAGCACGCCAGAATCTTTGCATCCCCGCCTTCAAACGAAAGCAGGGGAGCCAGCC
>JAFGUM010000530.1 GCA_016938515.1 Spirochaetales bacterium
CAGGTGGGACTTGGATTTTTTCCCGAGCCCGCGGTAGAATAGGGCACACCGTTTTTCTGGAGTTGCTCATGTACAAAGCGTATTCAAAACTCAGCTTGCCGGCGCTCTTGGTGCTGGCCGCGCTTGCTCTGTCATCCTGCGTCAGTTCCCCACCGGGCGTTGCCCAGCTTCAAGACCTGATAAGCAAATCGTGTTTTGAGGTGGTGATCCCCAGGATAGAGCGCGCGGACATTGCGTATGAGCGCGACCTTCCCTGGTCGTCATTGCCGTACAACGAGCGGAACGACACGTTCTTTTCTATCGGTACGGCCTTTGCCGTGGCTCCGGACCGTTTCGTGACGGCTGCCCATGTGCTCTCCCCGGGCGACTACTCATGGGTAAGCAACGAGTACTATATCCGCGACGCGCAAGGCGGCGTATACCGCGTGGACAACGTGGTAGCCTTCGACACGGCCAAGGACTACGCCGTGTTCACGGTGGAAGGTTTCACGGCCCCCGCCACGCTGACCATCGATCAGAACTACTCCCGGGGCCAGAAGGTGTACCAGGTAGGCAACATCTACGGTCAGGGCATTGTGGCCGTTCCCGGCACCATCCTTGAGGAGTTCAAGGAGGAGCGGGACGGACGCTGGGTGTATATAAAATCCTCGCCGCCCAACGACAAGGGCTCGAGCGGCGGCCCCCTGTTGGACGAGAAATTCAACGTGATAGGCATCATCGACATGAAGGACAATACCTTTGCGTATTCCCTGCCCATGTCCCTGGTCCAGCTCGAGTCCGACGCTGGCGTCATAGAGCAGAGAATGCAGTATGGCTTCCTCTTGATGCCAGAAGCCAAGGGCCCCGTGGCCTATTTTGACACGACCATACCGCTTCCGGCCAAACTAGCCGATATCAAGGAAGAAGCGCGCTCGCGGTACGAGACCGTCTATCGGCAGAGCATGGAAGCGTTCTTCAAGAGCCATGGCGGCCTGTTCCCCGCGGGCGCGGGATCCGCTGGGTCGCTCCGAAACTCGACGTCGTCACCAGGCATCCAGGTGGTGTTCCGCCGCGACAGCGACGGGGAATGGCGAATATCGGAGCTTGAAAAGGAAAACGCCAACCTGTACGGCGGAGCCAGCCTCAGCGTTGCCAACGTCAGCGGCTTCAACTTCATCGACCTGCGCGTGCCGGCGGAAGGCTGGGGCAAGGACGGCGTGATGAGTTCCAATCAGCGCATCATGGACACGCTCCTGGCCGGACTTGCGTACCACCGCAACATGGGCGGCGAGAAGATACGCATGCTGTCTTTCGGGAAGCCGCTCATGACGGAGCGCCACGTTGACGCGTACGGCCGCGAGTGGAACCTGGTTACATGGACCATCGACTTTGGCTACAGCCTGGCCATGCTGATGTGGACGCCAACGCCGGCAGGGGCTGCCTGCATCTTCAGCCTGGAAGACGGCAACTCGTATGACTGGCAGCGCTACGACATGACGCGCGTGGCCGACCTGTGCTACGTGCCGTATTCGGCAACCCTCGAGAACTGGGTAGGGTACCTGGCTTCCGGCCAGAAACTCTACGGCGACATGGAAGGCATGACGGTGTCCTACGACGACACAGGCGTCAGTGTGGACTCCTCGGCCGTGAGCCTCAAGCTTGGGGCCGACGCGTTTACCGTTGAGGATGACAATTTCCTAGGGTTGCCGTACTGGTTTACCGTGGGGAAAAACGGGGAGCTGGGCTGGAAGCTCCGCAAGGTGGAGTATTCGCAGGCCGACGACAAGGCATACTTCGTCTCCTACCTCCACATGAAACCC
>JAFGUM010000087.1 GCA_016938515.1 Spirochaetales bacterium
TGGACATCATTCAGTCCTTCGCAGGGGGTATTCATGTTCGGTTACAACGGTAAAATTCTGAGGGTCAACCTTTCGACTCGTTCTTTCAAAGCGGAACCGCTCGACGAGAAAAAGGCGGCACTGTACCTTGGTGGACGCGGTCTAGGCACGCGCATGTTTGCTGACGAAGTGAGCCCAAGCGTAGATGCGCTCGGCCCGGACAATAAGCTCATGCTGTTTACCGGCCCTTTAACTGGCACCTCGGCACCGACCGGCGGCAGGTACATGGCCGTAACCAAATCCCCGCTAACAGGCACCATCGCCAGCTCCAACTCAGGCGGCTTCTTCGGTGCCGAGCTCAAGTTCGCCGGCTGGGACGCCATCATCGTCGAAGGCGTTTCCAACACCCCCGTATACATCAATATCGTTGACGACAAGGTAGAGATACTGGATGCCGGGCATCTGTGGGGCAAGCTATTGTCGGCGACGACCGACACGCTCGAAGAAGCGCACGGGAAAAAAGCCCGCGTAGTCGCCATTGGCCCCGCAGGCGAGAAACTATCGCTGATGGCATCAATTATGAACGACCGATGGCGCGCCGCTGGCCGCTCCGGCGTAGGCGCTGTTATGGGTTCCAAGAAGCTCAAAGCCATCGTCGTAAAAGGAAGCACGCGCGTAGCCGTGGCAGATGCCGAAGCCGTAAAAGAGGTTAACAGCCGCCTGATGAAGAAAATCAAGGAAAACGGCGTTACCGGCCAGGGCCTGCCCACGTACGGAACCGCTGTCCTCGTCAATATCATCAATGAAAACGGCGTCTTCCCGACCAACAACTTCCAGCTGAGTACCTTCGCGAAAGCCGACGAAATATCTGGCGAGAGCTTGGCTGCCAAGTACCTCAAGAAAAAAGATCCCTGCTACGGTTGCCCGATAGCCTGCGGCCGCTACACCGAGGTTGACGACATCAAAGGCGGTGGCCCCGAGTACGAGACCATCTGGGCTTTCGGCTCCGACTGCGGCATAGACTCACTCCCGGATATCATCAAAGCCAACTACTGGTGCAATGAGTACGGCCTCGATACCATCTCCGTAGGCGCTACGCTCGCTGCCGCGATGGAGCTATACCAGAAAGGTCTCGTCAA
>JAFGUM010000531.1 GCA_016938515.1 Spirochaetales bacterium
GCCCGATAGGCAAGCCCGTAACGGCGCTGGCTACGTAGATGTTGATGGCTACGGGAGGCGTGGCCATGCCTATGGCCAGACCCACGACCATCATGATGCCAAAGTGTATGAGGTTTCCGCCGATTGCCGCGATGGCGGGAAGGAAAATGGGCGTCAGGATGATGAGCGCCGATGCCGTTTCCATGAACATGCCTGAAAGCAGTATAACGACGCCTATCATCAGGTAGATCAGGAAACTCGAGTTACCGGCGACGCCCATGATGGCACCCGCAACCGCCTGGGGTATCTGGTAGAACGCAAGCCCCCAGCCAAACAGCTTTGCCGTGGCGATGATGAACATGACCAGCGCCGACGTAACGCCTGCCCCCACGACGAGCTCGTACAAGCGCTTCCAGGTGAGCGCTTTGTATACGAACGCCGCGACGAGGACGGTGTACACGACCGCGATGGCAGCTGCTTCCGACGGGGTAAATACGCCGGTGAAAATCCCGCCCAGGATGATGACCGGCGTCATGAGCCCCCAGATGGCCGACGCGAAGCGCTTTATCTTCTCCTTGAATGGAACGGAGGCTCCTTCCGGGTAGCGGCGCTTGTTGGCTATCCAGAGCGCGTAGACTATCAGCCCGCCACCCATCAGCACTCCCGGCAGGAATCCGGCCATAAACAGCTTGGCAACCGATTCACCCGCTATGACGGCGTACAGCACCATCGGTACGCTCGGTGGTATGACGACGCCTATCGTCCCCGCCGACGCTATGAGCGCCGCCGAGAAATCGACGTCGTACTTCTTCTCCTTGAGGTCTGGAAGCAGAGCCGAGCCTACTGCGGCGGTGGTTGCCGCGCCGGAGCCAGAAATCGCGGCGATGAACATCGACGCCAGTACCGATACGATGGAAAGGCCGCCGCGCGGCTTGCCCAATCCCGCTTCGGCGAACGATACGATGCGCTCGGATATGCCTCCCTTGGCAAGAATATCGCCAGCCAGCACGAAGAAGGGCACCGCCACGAGCGAGAAGGAATTATTACCCTCGAGCAGCGTCTGCGGAACCATCTGGAGCGGTATGCCGCTGGACAGGAACACGATGAGCGACGATAACCCGATGGCGAGGCCGATAGGCACGCCCAGGATCATCAGCGCGATGAACGCGCCAAACAGTATCCAGCCCATCATTACTTGCCTCCTTCCCACGTCGTAACGATGCCGTCAAGGAGGTGCAGCGCCGTAATCCCTCCCACTACCGGGTACATCAGGTAAATCCAGCGCATCGATATCTGCAGGGCGGGTGTGAGTTGGCCGCCTTCTTCTTTCATCATTACGGCTCCGTAGTACGCCACGATGGAGAAGAAACCAAGCCCGAGCGCGTAGATAACCGTTGCCAGCACTTTTCTGGCGCCTGCTGGCAGGTTGTCGCGTAGCATGGTTACGGCGATATGGCTGCCGCGCTTGAATGCGATGGCCGATCCCAGCAGCGACGCGAACACCAACAGGAAGCAGGACAGTTCTTCAGACCACGTCAGCGCATCGAACAGAAAGCGGAAGATAACCTGCGCCACGATGACCAGCACCATGAGCAACATCATGGCGAATAGCACCCACTCGCTGTACAGATTGGCTCGGTCGCTGAGCTGGTGGATGAGGGGGCGTCGCCGCTCCCCCGTTTGATTACCAGAAGGCATCGGCTTTCCTTTACTTGGTAGCCAGGATGGCGTCGATGAAGTCCTTGCCGAACTTGGCTGAGTAGGAGTCGTACACCGGCTTAACCGCGTCAAGGAAGGGTTGCAGGTTTGGCGTGTCTATGACCATGCCCTTGTCTTTGAGTTCCTGCATCCACTTCGCTTCGCTGGAGTTGTTGAAGTCACGCTCAAACTGGGCTGCTTCCTTGGCCGCACGGACTACAGCCGCCTGCTGGGTCGCGTTGAGCTTATTCCAGGTTTTGAGGCTCATGATGATCGGGGCTGGGGCGTACGCGTGTCTCGTTATGGACATGTACTTCTGGCTCTCGTAGAGCTTGAACGACACGATGACGTTGAGCGGGTTTTCCTGCCCGTCTATTGTTTTCTGCTGCAACGCGGTAAGCGCCTCGGTCCATGCCATGGGCACCGCGTTGGCACCGAGAGCCTTGAACGAGTCTACGTACACCGGGTTCTGCATCAGGCGAATCTTGAGGCCTTTGAGGTCGGCAGGAGAGCGTACCGGTTTTTTGCTGTTCGTCAGATTTCTGAAGCCGCGTTCCGCCCACGCGAGGCCCTTCCATCCCTGTGACTCCATCTCGTCAAAGAGGCTCTGACCCAGCGGCCCGTCAAGGACCTTGTACGCGTGCTCGGGGTCGCGGAACAGGAACGGCAGATCCATCGCTCCAAAACGCGGCAGAAAATTGATGATGGGGCCCGCGGTGATGATGCCGGCGTCTACGATGCCCATCTTCATGCGTTCCAGCAGGGTTCGCTCATCACCGAGTACCGCGTTGGGGTACAGAGTTACCTTGACCTGCCCGTTCGTGTACTTTTCTACGCGCTCCTTGAACTGGGTAGCCGCGAGGTGAAAGGAATCCTGTTCGTTGACCACGTGGGCCAGCTTGATGTCTATCGCGAACAGGGGGCTAGCTAGGAGGGCCAGCACGATCAATGCAGTTGCAATCCGTTTCATACGTTTCTCCTTGAAAGGTAGTACCATGGTAGAACCACAGCTTGACGAAAGCCTAACACTATTCTAGAATACCGTCAAGAAAAAAGCGGCTGAAGCGTCGCTGTAGTCGAGGCACCGTGGAAAAAAAGAGAGCCGAGCTCGTACGGACACTGACAGACATGATTCGTGAGCCAGGGCGTTTTGGCGAAGGCCGATTACCGCCCGAGCGCGAGCTCGCCGCCAGCCTTGGAGTCAGCAGAAACCTGCTAAGGGAAGCCATAATTACGATGGAGGTGATGGGACTCCTTGAAATACGGGAGCGGCAAGGCGCCTTCATAGCCACACCACAAGCCGATGAATTCGCGGCCAGCCTCAAGTTTTTGTCACTGTGGCCGGATGACATCCTGACGCACCTGATGGAGATGCGCCTCGTCATAGAGGTGCCCGCGTCGGGGCTGGCGGCCGTGCGTCGTACCACCGATGAAGTGATCCGCCTGCACGGCTGCATCCGGCACCTTGAGGACGCCGACGCCGCGCGGGATGCCGAAGCCGCTGGCACCTGGGACGCGCAGCTTCACACGCTCGTCGTAAAAGCCGCGCACAATCCGGTGCTGGACCGGGTGTACGAAGGCCTCTCGTCCACCATGGAAACGTACGTGAAAATCAGCCGGCGCAAGCTTCTGGCACTGGAACAATGGCCGGAAAAAATTCTTGACCAGCACAAGAGGCTGGTCGAGGCCATGGAAGCGGGAGACCCCCTCGCCGCGCAACAGGCGCTACGGGATCACCTCGAAGGCGCGCTGCGCACGCTGGTCGAGCTCCGATCTATCGGCGCGTAGGGTCAGGGCGACAGCGCCACCAGCACCGGCCAGGCCATGTACAGCGAAAAAGCCAGCACCGCGGCGTACGAAAGGAGCTCGAGTAGCTCGGCGACTACGTGAATTTCCCGTTCGTGTGACTTGAGCCGCTGGAACAGGCTTTCCCGGCCAAACCAGGCAAGGTACCCAGCCGCCGATATGACGAGCCCCATGCCGAGTGACATCGCGATAACGCCGGCCGCGCCGAGCGCTGGCAAGCCCGCGTACAGCGCGAACAGCAGCAGCATCGTCGCGCCGGGGCAGGGCACCAAGCTGGAAACGACTATCATGCCGTACACGCCGCGGGCTGAGCCTTCGGCGTGTCGGTGACCCGTGCCGCGGATCAGCGCTGCTACCTTGTACACGATGAGCGCCGCCGACACGAGCACGAGTGTTCCAAAGGTCGCGGCGTCTATCCAGGCGCCCACGCGCTCTGTTTCTCCGAGGCCGACGACGGCACCGTACGCGGCCGACAGCGCCAGCACCAGGGCTATGCCCGCGCCCGCGTGCACGCCGGCGGACAGGAACCCCGCCGCCAGTGGCTCCCAGGCCCGCGCCTTCTTGCCCAGAAACAGCGAGAACAGCACCGTCTTGCGGTGCCCCGGTCCGGCGGCGTGGAGAATGCCGTACACGAAGGCGGCGCCAAGAAGCACGGCAAGAGTTCCGGCCGATGGATCGTTGGCAAAAGCCCTGACGGCTTCGGCGCTGCGCTCGCGGAGGTCTCGCTGGGCATCCAGCAGAGGACCCTGCGACGTCGGGGTTCTCGTAGCCGGTATCGTCGGACCTTCCGTAGAAGCAAAGGGATTGGCGGTCGCAGGCAGCGCTACGGCAGCCAGCAGAGCAGCCAGCACGAGGCTGCGCAGTGGGTGGCGGGGTTTGTATCGCTTCATGGCCTATGGAAAATACACCCTGATTTCTTCAGGGTACGCGGTCTGGAGGCCACGTTCCCATTTGAGGTAGACACGAGTGTCACCGGTTCCACCAGCGGGGTTGTAGAACACCGGGTAGTCCTTGTTCTCCCCAAAAGTGATGATCGGTTCCTCGTTCTGAGCCTCTTCCAGCCACGTTACGGTGGCAGTATCCGGCAGGTATCGTATAGCGCAGTAGAACGTGGAGTCGAAGGCGGCGACGCTCACGTCATCAGCAAAGCCCTGGCCCTCCAGCGGTACGCGGAAGCGGTAGACAGCGCGCCCGTCTCTCTGGCTTGCGCTGAAGCCCTGTATTTCTGCGGGGGTATAGCGCCTCTCGCCCTGGCGCACGAAGGTAAAATACCCGTACTTCTTCAAGTTGGAGAAGGCGCGCGCCTGCACCGTGGCGCTTTCTGCGTCGTCAAAGGTGCCATCGTGGTTTCTGTCGAACTGGCCTATCACGTCGGCGCTGAAGACCGGATCGAAGACCCACTCCACCCAGATGCCCTCCAGCGCCTGGCCGCGCAGCTCGAACTCCAGCCTGGCGTCCATAAAGACGTGCGGGTGGGCCCAGGCCCCCACTACGGGAGCAAGGGTCAGGATGAAGCTCAGGGCAATACGTCGAACAGAACCGGTCATGCGCCTACCCCTGGCTCCGGTCTTCCAGCAGCTTCGTGGTAAAGGCCACGTCGCCTTCGAGCTTGGCTATCCTCGATTCGCGTTCCCGAGCTTCCTGCTCCAGAGCCTCTACGCGCTCAGTCAGAGCCTTGATCTGACCCGGATCGACACCGCGCCGTGCCTGCTGGCTTTTACCCAGAACGTCGCCCATGACCGCTACTATCGAAATGAGGACTAAGCCTCCGACTATCATCGCTACTACTCCCATGCGGCACTCCTCTGCTATCTCTTATTTTCGATTCACCGCAGTATACCCCCATCGGTGCCCGAGTGAAAGTCCACCGGTGGTGGCGTTGGTTTTAGCCCCACAGCCCGAGCTTGCGAGAACGTGCCCTGCGCTCGGCTTCACGAAAATCGTCCATAAAGATAAAGGGGTACTTGGTATAAGCGAAGCCGTAACCCTTGGCTACGATGTCCAGGTTGACGCAGGTGCCGTCTTCCAGAAATACGTACGCGAGTAGTCGGCCGTAGTAATCGCGCAGGTCGTCTTCGAACGCGAGCCGCACTCGCCGGCCTGAGAGCCTGTCGGTAACGTACTGGGACGCCTCGAGTCCGAATCGCTCCACCGGCTTGCGCGGATCAACCGTCTCCGGCGTATCAACGCCGATCAGCCGCACCTTTTCCGTTTCGGCAAAGTCGGTACCGCTGCCAAACGAAACGACGATCGTGTCACCGTCTACAATCCGCTCTACCTTGGCTTGTGTCATCGACGCCACCCTGCCGGACAGCGTCGCGATTCTGGTAACAGACTCCGGCACGCGATAGACAGTCGGCTCAGTGGCTGATCGCGGCTGGCCGCACGCGGGAGCAGCGAATAAAAACGCGATGATCGCCAGCGAGTACAGATAGTGATGAAGCTTTTTCATGACATTAGTATACCATGGGTGCGGGGTAAACGATCTATTCTTGTACTATAAAACGAAGAGATAGTATACTGACGTATGGAACACGCCCAAGGTGATCTGTCTCGTAGGCTTTCAGTCATTCTGGAAGC
>JAFGUM010000088.1 GCA_016938515.1 Spirochaetales bacterium
GTCGTCGGAACGCCCATACCCAGGATGATGCTCGTGATCATCGTGAACATCAGGGTGAGCAGCAGGTTGCCGTTGGCGATGTTTACGAGCACGGTTCCCAGCTTGAGCCCCAGGCCGGTCTTGGTAACAACGCCGATTATTATCCCGGCGCAAGCGGTGGCTGCCAATACTCCTATGGCCGACCTGGCGCCGGATTCGAGGCCGCCTATGATTTCCCTGGATCCCAGGTTTGGCTTTTTCTTCAGAATGGCGAAACCCGCAAGTACTGCTGCCAAAACGGTTAGCGCGCCGAGTGGGGTCATTTCGGTGATGTACTTGAGCGCACCGTCAGCACCGTATTCGCCAACCTTGAACAGTGGCTTCATCACGGCGAACAGGAGGACCATCGCGCCTATGGGCAGCGGTGCCCACCAGCCGAGTATGGCTGCGGCGATCGACAGTACTATCGCGTAGAAGGCCGCCAGCATCGGTGTATACCCGGTTACGAGCAGCCAGACTATGCCTACGAGCGGTATCATCAGATAGCCGCGGCCGAAGAAAATTTCCTTGAGGTTGGGCAATTCTTCTTTGGTCATCCCGCGCAAGCCGAGCTTTTTGGCTTCAAAATGAACACCGGCCCATACGCCAAAATAATAGAGCATAGCCGGGATAACAGCGGCGCCAATGATCGTGACGTAGGGTATGTTGGTCATTTCGGCCATCAAGAAGGCGGCTGCGCCCATGATCGGCGGCATAAGCTGGCCGCCGGTGGATGCGGTAGCTTCAACCGCGCCGGCGAACTCGGGCTTGTAGCCGAGGCGCTTCATCATGGGGATGGTAAACGAGCCGGTGCCAACGACGTTGGCTACGGAGCTGCCAGAAACCGTGCCCATGAGGCCGCTCGACAGTACCGCCACTTTGGCGGGGCCTCCCGCCGCGCGGCCGGCTACCGAGTTGGCCAGGTCGATGAAGTACTGCCCGAGGCCGGTTTTCTCGAGGTAAGAACCAAACAGGATGAACAGGAAAATAAACGTGCTTGAGACTCCCAGAGGAATGCCAAAGACGCCTTCTGTCGTGAAGTACAGGTGCTGTACGAGGTCTCCAACGTCAACGCCACGATGGGCCAGCTGGCCGGGGAGCCAGGGACCCGCGAACGCGTACGTGATGAACAGGGTCGCTATGACGACGATGGGAATTCCAACGATGCGTCTGGCGGCTTCGAGTACGAGCAGAATGCCTATCACGCCGATGATCATATCCGCGGTTGTAGCCGTACCCGCCCTGAGCACGAGTTCAGCGTAGTTGACGATTATGTACATAGGCGTGAACGCGCCAAGAATAGACAAGGCGAGGTCGAAGGGATGCAGGCTGGTACGGGACCATTTTTTGCTGGTCGGGTACAAAAGGTATATGAGCGACATGCCGAAGGCCAGGTGCACTGAGCGCTGTATCATCGCATCCAGTACGCCAAAGACCGCAGTATAGAGCTGAAAACACGAAAACGTTATGGCGATGGCGGTAACAACCTTGGCCATGATGCCCGTGTAGCTGCGGTAATCGGCTTCCTTGTCATACTTCTTCAGTATGTCGAGGTCGTCCGTGCTGGGTTCGCCAGCGGCTTGTGCCGTTTTCGTTTCACTCATCGAGTGGTCTCCTTGACTTCTCCGCAGAAATTTCTACAGTACTATCATGATTGTGGCGACGGTTTCCAGCCGGGAACCGCCCTGAATACGAGCAATCCACCCACTGGAGCCCACGTCGTAAGCGGACGCACCTTTCCTCCTATGGAAAGCGTGTGCCCCGGCACTGGCGAGACCCGCACCGCGACTTCATCCAGAGCCCGCTCCGGGCTGGTTACAAAGCGTCCATCCTGTACCATGAAACCATCCTCATCCCCGGAGGGCATGCCGGTGGATAGCTGGTTAAAATGAACGCGCATCAAACGCAGTACACCGGCTTCTTCGATGATAAAGTCCTCATCAACCGGCGAAAGATTTATAGAATGTATGAAGGAAAGGGTAAAGCCGCCAGGAGCGATTATAGTCGCCAGAGGCATGCCCGCTTCATTGAATATCCTAAACGCAGGAGCTGGAATGGCTACTCGCGCAGTCGAAACGGCGAGAGCCAGTGCTACGGCGATTCCCCAGAACTTCATACATAATCAGCCACCGCCGTACGATCCGGCGGTGGCTGCCTGTCTACAGCCATGGCGACGTCGGCAATGGAACTCGACGCTGCCATGGTATCGACACGATGTAACTTACTTGCCAGCTTTGCCGTAGAACTTCTCGGCACCAGGGTGCAACGGAAGCGACATGCCGGCCTGGGCGTTCTCAAGCTTGATCATGGCACCAGCTTTGGCGTGGGCGGCGGTCAGTCGCTCGCTGCCGCTCGTGGCGTACATGGTCTGAAGCATCTTCTCTACGGTAGCCGCATCGAGCTTGGAGGAAACAGCGAGCATGGCCTGTACAGCCACGGTCGTGGTGTTACTGTCTACACCCTTGTAGGTGCCACCGGGGATGGTCGTCGTCGTGTAGAAGGGGTAGGTTGACTGGAGTTTCGCGGCGACCGCGCTGTCGATGGGCACAACGCTGATCTTCTTGGTGGACGCGATGTCCTGGACGGCGGCGGTCGGGTAACCGGCGGTCAGGAAGGCTGCGTCGATGTTACCGTCCTTGAGGTTGCTGGCGGCTTCGTTGAACGACAGGTACTGAACCTGGATATCAGCATAGGTAACACCAGCGGCAGCCATGATCTGGCGAGCGTTGGCTTCAACGCCAGAACCGGCGGCGCCTACGGCTACTTTCTTGCCCTTGAGGCCGGCTACATCCTTGATGCCCGAATCTTCCAGCACGATGAGCTGGCACGTCTCGGGATACAGGATCGCCATGCCCTTAAGGTCGGAATAGGCTTTGTCCTTGAACAGTTCGAGGCCGTTGACGGCGTAGTACGCGATGTCGTTCTGCACGAAGATGATGTCGGCTTTGCCTTCGCGGAGCAGGTTTACGTTGGCGACGGAAGCGCCGGTCGTCTGTGCAGACGCGTTCATGCCTTTGATGCCTTCGTTCCAGATTGTTGCCATGGCGCCGGCCAGCGGGTAGTAGGTACCGCCCGTACCGCCTGATGCTACGGAGACAAAGGTCTGTTTGGGAGCCCCGCACGCCATAATGGACGCTACGAGCGCGATGATGATCAGCGCAATACTCAGCTTCTTCATACATATCCTCCTGGATTTTATCAATCCCCGACGTGTGCGGGGAAACGATACTA
>JAFGUM010000532.1 GCA_016938515.1 Spirochaetales bacterium
CCCGGGCTGCCGACGGAACTAATTCCAGACAGCCCGTGGGGTAGCACGTGCCAGCCTGACGAGTCCGGGGTGCTTACCCTGAGTCTCGCTCCAGGACGGGTCAGGCGCTGGCTAGGCGGCGGCTACGAGTTGTCTGTGGTTGTTGCGTCGTCTGGAGGGTCATCCGGCGAGTCCGTCTGGACGCTGTCCGGGCCGGATTGACGGGCGTCGTCGGTCCAGCGCGGCACGCGAACGCAGAACGTGCTACCCGAGCCTTCGCGGCTCCTTACCGACGCGTCGCCACCGTGAGCTAGCGCAATGTGCCGTACGATTGCCAGGCCCAGACCGGTACCCCCGAGTTCTCTGCTGCGCGCCCGATCTACCCGGTAGAAGCGCTCGAAGAGCCGCGGCAGGTCTCGCTGCGGAATGCCGGGGCCCTCGTCACGCACCTCGAACCGCACAAAGTCGCCGTCGTCGACGGCCTCGGCGACAATAGTGGCGCCCGCTGGGCCGTACTTTACCGCGTTGTCAAGTAAATTGAGCAGAGCCTGTTCCAGCAGGCCTTCGTTGGCGCGGGCTACGAGCCCCGCGGCGGCGCTCGTCCGGATGGATACACCCTTGTCCGCCGGGCGGTCGCCGAGCGATTCGATGGATCGTTCCAGCACGCTGCCCGCTTCTACGCCGGTTGTTTCGAGGATACCGCGCTCGGGTGATTCCAGCCTTGCCAGCGTCAGAAGATCATCGATGATAGACGCCATGCGATCCGCGTGTCTCTTGACGATGGCGAGAAAGCGCTGCGACTCGTCCGGGTCGCTGACTCCTTCAAGCGTTTCGGCAAAGCCCTTGATGAGCGTGATGGGCGTTCTAAGCTCATGGGAAACGTTGGCTACGAAGTCCTTGCGGACGCGCTCGAGTCGTTTTAACTTCGTTATATCGTTGAGCACCAGGACGGTTCCCGACCTGCCGTCTTCCCGTGCCAGCGGCGCCGCGTGCACCATGAGGTAGCGGGTTTTTTCCCCGTAGAGCACGAGCTCAGCTTCGTCCCTGACGCCCGCCGTCGCGCAGTGTCTGGCCATGGCGTCGAGAGAAACGTTGCCGCTCGCCTGCAGCACGGTCTGGCCTTCTACCTCCCGTGCCGTACCATCCCTGGTAAGCAACTCGCGCGCGGCGGGGTTGGCCAGCTGTATGACGAGGTCCGCGTCTGTAGACAACACCGCTTCTGTCATGCCATTGAGGATGGCGCCCAGTTCCCGCTGTTGGTGTTCCATCGCCACGACGCGCTCTGCCAGCTCCTCGGCCATCGCGTTCATCGTGTCGGTGAGCGGAGCCAGCTCCGGATCAGCGGATCGCCTGACGCGCCGCTCCAGCCTTCCCGACGACCAGTCCACCGCGGCGTCCATCAGCGCTCGTATAGGCTCGGTGATGCTCGACCCTATGCGCAGGCTCGCGGCGGCCATCGCGGCCATCATCATGATGGCTATGAGAACGGTCGTGACGATGAACGGCTCCATCCGCTGCCGCAGTTCGGGGGTACCCATCGCCACCCGGATGACGCCGACAACCTGCCCGTCCGAACGGATTGGCGCGGCGGCGTACGCCATGTCCTGGTCGAGAGTCGGAGAGCTCCGCATGCTCGTAGACGAACTACCCTGGAGAGCCTCGGCTACTTCCGGCCTGTTCGCGTGGTTGTCCATGGCAGCGTAGTCTGAGGCAGAGTCGCCGAGTACGGTGCCGTCGGTGTCTACGATCGTAATGCGGAGCGAAGTACCCGCGGCTAGGCGTTCGCAAAAATCCGTAGCGGCGGGTCCCGTCGTCACGTCCATCCCCACGGCTACGCTCGCAAACGCGGTGGCGGATTGCGATAGCGAGTTGAGTGTCGCGTCCTCGTAGACGCGGCGCATGGTCATCACCGAAGAAAACGCCAGGATGGCCAGAGCCGGAGCGGAAGCAGCAAGAACGATGGCGAAGGTTCTGACAGCCAGTCGGGGCCGGCGATGTCGAAACGGCGTCTGGTCCGAGTGCGTCATCCTTCGTCCCGGAACCGGTATCCAACGCCGCGCACGGTTTCCACGAGGTTCGCGTGCTCGCCCAGTTTGCGCCTGATAGACAGCACCTGCACGTCTACAGAACGGTCTGTAACCGGGTAATCGCGGCCACGCACCGAGTCTATTATCTGGGAGCGGGTGAATACCCGCCCTGGAGAACGCATCAGGCGCTCAATGATTGCAAATTCGGTAGCGGAGAGATCGATGACAGCATCATTGACTCGCAGTTCGTGTCGGCCTGAATCCAGCGTGCAGATGCCTATGCTGACGACGTCGGGCTCGACGTCCCGTTTGCTTGCGGCGTCTACCGCACGGCGCAAGGCGGTTCGTACGCGGGCGACGAGCACGCGCGGGCTGAACGGCTTGGTTACGTAGTCGTCAGCGCCCAGTTCCAACCCCGACACGACGTCGGCTTCCTCGCCACGGGCGCTGACCATTATTACCGATACCGCCCGTGTCGAAGCATCTGTCTTGACGCGCCGCAGCAACTCGAGCCCGTCAAGCCCCGGTAGCATGACGTCAAGCACGACGAGATCGGGCTTGCGTTCGGCGATGGCCTTGAGGCCGGCTTCCCCGCTGGGAGCCTGCAACACCTCGTAGCCTTCCTTGCCAAGCGTGTACGCGAGGAGCTCGCGGATGTCTGGGTCGTCTTCTATCACGAGTATGACGGCTTTGGCCATGGTTGCTTCCTTTATTCGTTGAGTTCGGTGTGCGCCCCGGTAATCATGAACACGACCGCTTCGCACAGATTGGTTACATGGTCGCCGAGCCGTTCGAGAAAGCTGGACGTGGCGATAAGCTTGGTCGCCTGCTGGGCCTTGTCAGGATTTTCCTTCAGGTAGGCGAGTAGTTCCTGTACGAAGGCCTTGTGCTCCGCGTCCACGGTATCGTCTCGCGACGCGGTTTCGCGCGCCAGATTCTCATCCTGGTTGAGAAAGGCAGCCACCGCGTCGTGTACCATCGCCACGTCGATTTCAGCCATTCGCTCGAGCCTGTCGAGCGGCCGTGGGTACGGATCTTCCGCCAGCCGCTTGGCTGCCTTGGCCAGGTGTACGGCGTGATCGCCAATGCGTTCCAGGTTGTCGGTAACCTTGAAGATGGTTACAAGCTCGCGAAGATCCCTGGCTACGGGCTGCTGCGTTGCGATGAGCATGGCCGTCTGGTCTTCTATTTTCATCTGCAACGCGTTGACAAGCTCGTCGCTCGCCTTGACCTCGTTTACCAGGTCCATGTCTCCGGTCTTGAGTGCGAGCAGAGCCTTGCGCAGGTCTTCTTCCACGCGTGAACCCATCGCGAGGATGTCGTGATGGAGACGGCCCAGCTCTTCGTTGAATTGTATTCTTAGCATTTCTTCCTCCTGCGTTTCAACCGAAGCGTCCCGAGATGTAATTCTCGGTACGCTCATCTATGGGATTCAAGAATAGTGTCTTGGTCTCGGTATACTCGACGAGATCTCCCAGTAGCAGAAATCCCGTTTTGTCTGAAACGCGGCCAGCTTGCTGCATATTGTGCGTTACTATGATGATGGTATAGCGCTTCTTGAGTTCGTCAAGCAACGATTCGATCTTTGCCGTTGAAATGGGATCCAGCGCGCTCGTCGGTTCGTCCATCAGCAATATTTCAGGTTTGAGCGCGACTGCCCTGGCGATGCACAGGCGTTGCTGCTGACCACCGGACAACGCGTACGCGCTGTCCTTGAGCTTGTCCTTTACCTCGTCCCACAGCGCCACCTGCTTGAGGCTGTTTTCTACGAGTTCGTCAAAGTCCCCACGATACCCGTTTATTCGGGCGCCCCACGCTATGTTCTCGTAGATGCTCTTGGAGAAGGGGTTGGGTTTCTGGAAGACCATGCCGATCCAGCGGCGAACCTGTACCGCATCTACATCCGGGTCGTAGATATTGACGCCGTGGAACAGTACTTCTCCCTCGGTGTGAACGCCGCCAATCAGCTCGTTCATGCGGTTGAAGGCGCGGAGCGCGGTACTCTTACCGCATCCCGACGGGCCGATGAGAGCCGTTACCTTCTTTCGCTCAAAACCCATATTCAGGTTTTTGACAGCCTTGAAGTCGCCGTAACTGATACTGAGATTTTTGGCTTCGAGAGCGTATTCCGACTCTGAAGCGTGTATGGCGGCTTCAAGACGCGTTGTTTCTGATCGTTTGGTTAGCAGATTCATCAGCCGAACCTCTTTTGCTTTCGTAGTCTGTTTCTCGTAACTATCGCGAAGGCATTGAGCGAGAGCATCAGCGCGAGCAGCACCACGATGGCCGCGGCGGCTATGTGCCTGAACTCTGGCTGCGGCCTGCTCGTCCACTGATAAATCTGAATGGGCAGCGTGGTGAACTTGGAAAACACCCCCGACGGATCCTGCGTAAGGAAGGTAGACGCTCCCACGACGACGAGCGGCGCCGTTTCGCCGATGGCGCGTGAAACCGCGAGTACGGTACCCGTAAGAATACGGTCGAAGCTGGCTGGCAATACGTGGTGCCAGATGGTCTGCCACTTGGTGGCGCCAAGCGCCAGGCTTGAATGCCTGAGTGAACCCGAAATTGCCCGCAGCGCTTCCTGCGCGTTGATGATGATGACGGGTAATATGAGAATCGCGAGCGTCAGACCCGCAGACAGCACCGTCCGGCCGTTTGCCACCTCTCCCGACGCCGTAACGCCGAAGGCGCTACCCGAGGTCAGCGGCTCGAGGACCCGCACAAAAACGGCCAGGCCGAGCATACCGTAGATGATGGAAGGCACACCCGCCAGGTTGTAGATGTTTACCTGGATAAATCTGTTGAGCTTATTATCGGTTGCGTACTCTTCGAGCCAGATGGCGGCCGCTATGCCAACGGGAAAAGCGAACAGCAGGGTTATGGCTATCGTCAGCAGCGTACCCTTTACCGCGGTAAGGACGCCAGTCGTCATAGGCCGTGCCGTCTGGGATGAACTCAGGAAGCGCATGCTCACCCAGGATCTGAAGACAAGCGTACTGTCTGGCCATGCCGTACTGGCATTGTCGACTATGGCCCGCTTGTTGAACAGCGATTCGTACAGGGTGTACGTCGCTACTACCTCGGGCTTTACGATTTCCGCCAGCACGATCTCAAGCAGGTCTGCCGTGCTTCGCTCCTCGAATGGCAGCTCGCGATTCAGCGCCCGTTGCCGTCTATTGGACAGGTTCTCCTCTATAACGGCACGGAGCCCGTTGGCATCCATCTCCAGAAGAGGCACGCCGTCCTGTTCGAGGCTCTTCTGATCCACCGCGTCTACCATGAGCACGTAACCGAACGCGTCGTCAATTATGGTCAGAATGAGCGCACCGAGGAAGGTGATGGCAAGTATGGTCGAGGCCATGAACACGAGACGCCAACGCGCGCTCGTGCTGTGCCTGCCCGCGAGGTTTGATGAAAAATCTGTACGGGACGCTGCGCTGTGCCCGGCATCGACTGTCATTCGTATACCTCCCGGTATTTCTTGACGATACGACGGGACATGGCGTTGAGGAGCAGGGTTACGATGAACAGTACGAGCGCGATGGCGAACAGGCTCCTGTAATCCATTGAGTCATAGCTTATATCGCCCCCCGAGATTCGTACTATGTGTCCGGTCATCGTTTCCGCCGCCTTGAGCGGGTTGAGCGTAAAGTTGGGCCCCGCCCCCGCGGCCAGTGCGACTATCATCGTTTCTCCGACCGCCCTTGACAGTCCCAGTATGAACGCCGCGGCTATACCTGAAAAGGCTGCGGGGACGATTATCTTGACACTCGTTTCGAGCTTGGTTGCTCCCATGGCGTACGCGGCTTCGCGCAGGCTTCGGGGAACAGACGACAGCGCATCCTCGCACATCGAGCTTATGAGCGGCAGGATAAGCACCCCCATCACGAGGCCGGCTGAAAGCGTGTTGTACACCTCGATCGTATCCTGGCCAAGGATAGAGCGCAGGAAGGGCGTGACAACCGTAAGCGCGAAGTATCCGTATACGACCGTAGGTACACCGGCGAGCACCTCGAGGATGGGCTTGAGCGTCTCGCGAATACGTTCCGACGCGTACTCAGCCAGGTAGATGGCTACGCCGAGGCCCAGCGGTAGAGCGACTAGCATGGCGACGAGGCTCGTCATCAGCGTCGCGTTTAGAAGCGGCAGTATGCCAAACATACCTATGGTTGGCTGCCACGTGGTTCCCGTTAAGAACTCCAGGAGACTCACTTCCCTGAAAAACGCGGACGATTCAACGCCGAGGACGATGATGATGCCGAGCGTCGTGAAGATGGATACCGAAGCACAGAAGAACAGGAACGCCTGTATCAGCGTTTCCACGGGACGCGAGCGCTTCGTGAACGTAAGTATTCCCGATTCTTCTTCCGGGTACAGGGCAGAATGCTCTTGTTTCATCTGACTCGCTTTGATCTGCCCCGCAGCCAAAATGGCCGAATACGGAGCTCTGGTTGCGGAGAACACGCCACCGCCGGCACTTGGTACCCGGCGATGGCGTCTAGCTGTTAACGACTATTCTAGTATCGTCCCTGTACCGCGTTCAGCCATGCCCGTTTGGCTTTGCGCTGCTCGGCGGCCGGGGCAGGGAAGTAGCCCACTTCCTTGAGAGCCTCGTTGACGTAGGTAAGGTAGTACGCGATAAACGCCGCGACCTGGGGCTTGTCGTTCATGATCTTGGCGTCGCTGTAGATGAATATCGGGCGCGCCAGAGGATACGTGCCATTGTCAACGTTGGCCGCGTTGGCCTGTACCTTGTCTATGGCGAGCACGTTGAGCTTGCCCCTGTTTTCCTGGTAGTACGCAAACCCGAAGAAGCCGATGGCGTACTGGTCGTCTGAAACACCACGCACGAGGACATTGTCGTCTTCAGACAACTGCAGGTTCTTGGCGCTCAGGATGGGCTTGCGGTCCTTCTTGTAGAGGTGCTCCACGAAGTAGTCAAACGTTCCGGAGTCGGTTCCGGGAATAAAGCGCTTGATTTCCTTTTTGGGCCAGCTCGAACGGATGTCGGACCAGTACACGGCGGTTGAGAACGCCAGCTTGAGCTCGGCCTGGGTCATGTCGGTGGCAAAACTGTTGTTCTTGCTGACGACTACGGCGAGCGCGTCGGTACCAAGACGGAACTCTATCGGTGTCCTGCCTATGGATTTGGCCGCGTCTATCTGGCTCTGCTTGATGCCAACGGACGCGTTTGAAATGTCTGTTTCACCAGTTTTGGTGAAGCGCTCAAAGCCAGCGCCAGAGCCGATCGAATCAATCGTGATCTGGCCTGAGAAGCCGTCTTCCTTGAACATGGAAGCAATAAGCTCGGACACGGGAAAGACCGTGGAGCTACCGGCTGTGATGATGGTTCCCATGACCTTGGAAGGATCAACGCCTGGAAGCATCTTGTCTGGATCGTCGCTGGTCTTGCTGATCCAGCCGAACTTGCCCTGTGCAAACACTGTCGTAACCAGAAGCAACAGCGTCGCAATCGTTACCATCTTCTTCAATTGGGTCCCCCCACGAACTACCATTAAGATCCCATACAGGATCGTCTGCGGCCCTGTTCGCCGAGATGGGATGAATGTACGGGAATCAGGTTCGGCGCGCGTGAGGGAATTGTTAAAGGACGGTTAACTAATCAACTGCTAACATGAGTATTTTACTAATGTAAGACGACTCGGGAACGTTGCGCTACACGGTAGGCTTACAGTAGTTCGCGTATGCATCGTACTTCGGACACTCCTTCGCGCTCCATGAAGTCGCGAATGCCGCCAAGCACTTCAAGCGGCGTTTCGGGGCGCGAGAATATCGCGGTGCCGACCTGCACGGCAACGGCGCCCGCGAGCAGGTACTGGAGCGCGTCGTCGGCGCAGCTGATTCCTCCGAGGCCGATGACGGGAATGGCGACCGCGCGGCTCACCTTGTAGACCACCGCTACGCCCACCGGCAGCACCGCCGGTCCCGACAGCCCGCCAGTGCCCCTGGCGAGAACGGGTCGCTTCCTTTTCGTATCGATGACCATGCCGACGAGGGTATTGATGCACGAGAGGGCGTCGGCGCCTCCCGCTTCCGCTGCCCGGGCTATCAACCCGATGTCGGTGACGTTGGGAGACAGCTTGACGATGACAGGCCGACGCGACGCCGCCCCCGGCGCTCTGTCGCGGATGCTTACGAGTCTTTTTACGAGCCGCTCCACCAGCGCCGGGTCGGTGCCAAAGGCCATACCGCCGTGCGCGACGTTGGGGCAGCTGATGTTTATCTCGTAGCCGCCAAGGCCATCCTCACTCCCCAGACGTTCCACGACGAGCGCGTAGTCATCTTCTGTACTCCCCGCCACGTTGACGATGACGGGGCAGCCGAGCGTGCGCAGGAACGGCAGCTTGTCTGTTATGAAGGCTTCCATGCCCGGATTCGCGAGGCCGATTGAGTTGAGCATGCCAGCTGGCGTGTCCGCGAGCCTGGGAGCAGGGTTTCCAGCACGGGGTTCGAGCGTAACCGCCTTCGTGTAGAGCGCTCCGAGAGTGTTTACGTCCAGGAGAGGAGCATACTCCTCGCCATAGCCAAAGGTGCCGCTGGCTACGCCAACAGGGTTGGGAAGCGTCAGGCTACCAATTTGGACCGATAGGTCGAGCTTGTCTGTCTGCGTCACAGCATGGCTCCCCAGTCTACGAGGTTGCCGTCGTACACCGGCCCGTCTACGCACGCCTTGATGTACTGGCCAGTACGCAACCGCACCGCGCACCCGGCACACGCGCCTACGCCGCACGCCATCCACTGTTCGAGCGCGGCTTCGTACGGAGCGCGGCGCGCCGCCGCCATCGCCCCCACCGCCGCCATCATGGCCGATGGCCCGCACGCGTACAGGTACGGCGGCGCGCCCGGGTCGTAGCCTTCCAGCCACCCGGTTACCGTGCCCCTGTAGCCCGCGGACCCGTCGTCGGTGCAGATGACCGTGCCTTCCGGCATGGCCACGTCGGGAATCAGGCTCGCCGTCCTGAAGCCGAGGGCCAGCACGGGCGCTTCGCACAGGCCATCGCGCGCGTCTATCGAGAGCGCGTTGGCCAGGTACAGCATCGGCCCGAGGCCTATGCCGCCCGCTACGAGCACCGGCCGTGAGCCGCGGCGGGGCTTGCCAAAACCGGTGCCGAGCGGCCCGAGCACGTCTATCGTGTCGCCTGTGTCAAGCTCGGCCAGGTACCGGGTGCCGCGGCCCCGCACCTGAAAGATGAAGGAAGCTTCCGCGGGCTCGCCGGCACCGCCTGGCGACCAGGCGGAGAACGCGAACGGCCTCCGCAGAACCGGATCGTACCTGCCGCCGGCCCTGACGGTAAAAAAGCGGCCAGGGGAAGGCGGAGGAAGGTCAGCGGGCCATTCGTATCTGAGTTCGCGGTAGCCTGTAGCCACGGAGCGTAGTGCCGTGATTCGCGCGTCGAATCTCTTCATGGGTGCCCCAGCTTATGGAAAAACCCTAAAAGAGACAAGCGCCGGCGCTGTACCACGAAGCTTCGGGACACTGCGCCTACGCCGTGATACTATTGGGTATGTCCATGATTCCGGAGGTGGCATGAAGAGGAACGCGCTGATGTTAGTTGTGCTGCTGTCCGCGGCGCGCGCTACCCCGAGTGGCGCGCTGGACTGGTCGTATTCCCTGTCGGGGGGAGCTGGAGCCGCGATGGCCCTCGGGGGAGACCTCGACGCGGCGCTCGCGGAGTTTGGGGCGTCCGTGAGCGCCGACGCGGCGTACGCGCCCGTCGCGGCCGTGTCAGTTGGCGCGGGGGCAGCCGTTCGGCTGAAAGGAAGCCTGGTTGGTACCGCTTCTCTGGACGTGCGGCGGATGGGGTACGCGTTCTGGGCCGCTGATGTGGGAGCCGTATCGTGGCTGTCGATGTGGACGGCGGGCGTCGGCGC
>JAFGUM010000533.1 GCA_016938515.1 Spirochaetales bacterium
ATAGCGGCGGGGGGGATTGAACCCTCGACACAACGGATATGAGCCGTTTGCTCTACCGACTGAGCTACGCCGCCATTGCAAGGCGCGCCATTGCAAGGCGCCCGGACTTTATACAGAACAGCACGCCTTTTGTCAACTGCGCTTGTTCCGCGCAGATATAAGAGCCAGCCCTTCGAGCGCCAGATTGGGGACAAACTCCTCGTAGCCAACACTGGCGAGTATAGACCTTCCGGAATCGTCACCTGTTCCAAGGATACGTGCAGATTCATCCATTTCCGCGGCCATCGCTGCCACGATGCGCTGCACGAGCCCTCCATAGCCTATGAGTATGCCCGATTGAACCGCCTGGGCAGTATTTTTGCCAATGGCACGCCGTGGATACTCAAGCCTCACTTCTGGAATTTGCGCGGTAGTAGCGCGTAGCGCGTGGGCGGCACTATCTACGCCTGGCGCTATCGACACGCCGAGCAACTCGCCAAGGCCGTTTATAGCCGAAACGACGAGAGCCGAGCCAAAATCAACGACAATAGCCGCGCCGTCCACCCTGTCACGGGCGGCTACAGCCGAGCATACTATGTCGCTACCCAGTTCAGACGGCGTGTCGGTGCGTATCTTGAGGCCGGTCTTCGTACCCGGCCCCACGACCAGTGCGTCGATGCCAAAGCTGGACGCTATCGCCGATGAAAGCCTCGGCGTCAGCGCAGGCACGACGCTGGAAACCCAGGCTTCGTCTACTACCGCCCCACTGCCTGGGCCAGCTCGCCTGGCTGAAGACTCAAGAAACATGCCGAGCTCGTCGGCGCTCCTGTCTACGCCAAGCCTGACGATGGAGGCCCACGAGCCACCGTCGTACAACCCGGCGACGAGGCCGGAGTTCCTCACGTCGATGGCGAGAAGCATGGCTAGAGCTTCCCTTCTTCGCTGAGCCTGGATCTACCTCTGGCGCCTTCTATGCCCTTCCACGCTGAAACGACAGAACTGGTAAAAACCGCTGCAGCAGCAGCCTCTATGAGGCCGTTGCTGAGGGCAATCGACCCGAGCACTGCCGGAAGAGCCCCGACATCGACGCCAAACAAACCGGTAAGCTGGGCAGTCCCCACGAAACCCAGCGCCAGCAAAACGAGGACAGTATTGACAAAACTGCCCACCGCTCCTGCGAGCCCCGCCGCCACCGGAGCCAGGCGCCCGTGAAACAGCCTGTACACCGCCCA
>JAFGUM010000534.1 GCA_016938515.1 Spirochaetales bacterium
ATTTCTGGCATGGTTGCCCTCGTCGTCGTGCGCTCGGAAGACCTGGGCCTTCCCGCGGGCGCTCCAGTCGCTGCGGAAAGAGATGGCGACAGGTCGGAAGAATGGCTCCAGTACCTGGACGCCTTTGACGAACAGTGTGGCGATCCCGATATGACCCGATACGTCGTCCTCAGCTCCATTCGCGCGGGGGATGAGACGGGTCTGGCCGGGGATATCGGTGCCATCCGTTCCTGGAGCGACACGCTCAGGCGCTACCACAGGCGCAGGATACTGTAGCTTCCCTTTAGGGAAGCCTGCAGGGAAGCCTGCCGGGAAGCCACGTCAGCTCAGAGCAGGAATGTTCAGCCCCAGGAAGCGCAGCACGTCCAGAGCGGAGTAATCCTTGCCGTAGGCGCGTATAAGCTGCCTGAGCGACTCCAGATGTTTGCCCGCTGTAAGGACGGGCTGTTCCAGTCTGCCTCCCGCGTAGGCCATACCGAGCCCGATTGTAGCCAGGAGCGCGTTGCACAGGCAGCGAGCCTCCCGGGACTGATCGGGGTTTCCGCCTTTGTCGGCGAAGGCTTGTTCTGGTTCGGCTGCGCATCGGTAGCCTATTCTGCCGTCCGGTTTCATAAAAGCTTCCCTGAGGAGGCCCATCGAGCAAATGCGGGGGCGCTTTGCGAAGTCAGATTGCTCTGATAGCGTGCCGGATAGCCGTGCTATCTTGAACGGGTACCCGGTGGGGGAAGCTCCTGGATGGGTAAACACAGAAGCGGCACCAGACTCCACCATGTCAAGAAAGCGCTTTTTAAGCGACGCGAGAATACCGGACTCCCTGCAGAACGCGAACAGCGTGCCTACCTGGATTCCCTGCGCGCCTTCCTTCTTTGAAACCGCCAGAGACTCTGGCATGCTGTACGACCCTCCCAGCCAAAATGGGATGCCCAAGCCTACCATTTTGGCGTAGTCGACGCTGTCCTTGGCGCCATAGATGGGTTCCCCTGCTTCGTCGAGCTCCAGAACGCCGCGAGGAGGCGCGTTGTGTCCACCTGCCGTCTGGTTTTCTACGATGATGCCGTCAACCCGGCCCGTCGCCCTCGTAGCCATCGTCGCCGCGAGCACGTACGACGACACGATGGCCAGGAAGTACGGCCTCGTGAGCGAGGCGGGTGGAGCGGCCAGCACGCTGGCGGGGTCGAAGCGCGCGACGTACCGTTCTTCCTTTGGCGCACCCGCGACATGAACCCTGAGCTCTGCGGCCAGTCCCCGCGCGTAGCGATCGAGCAGGCCAGGAATTTCAACGGGGATGCCAGCGCCCATGAGTACGTAGTCGACTCCAGCCAGCATGGCTCCGTAGATAGAAGCCGGGTTGGGAAGCGAGACTTTTTCAAGGTAGTTGATACCCACGAGCCCG
>JAFGUM010000535.1 GCA_016938515.1 Spirochaetales bacterium
ACGACGCAAAGACAATAACCCGGCTAATAAAGGAACTGGCTTGCTCCGACAGCCCCGAACGGCCGGGGCGCGGGATACTCGTAGGCCGACCCGCTGTCCCGTATCTGCTGGATGGCTCTTTACAGGTGGTGCCCCCTTCGGCATTGGGACAGCTGCTGTAGTGGACCAATGAAACCAGCAAGCTCATACTACTGATTCAAAATGGTTGCTATATATAGAAACTTCCAGTTTGCTATCGAATCTATCCTTGCACACCCCCACCACCCGATCTAGCGAACTGGGGGGCGCACTAGCCGGAAACCAATAAGGTCGTGCCGGTAATCGGGAGTGCTGCTGCGCCGAAGCGTCGAACGTGCGAGCGACGCGCCATCGAGCCAGCTCCCACCACGAAACACACGCTTCCCTACCGATACCGCGCCAGCTGGGTTGGTTTGGCTGTCGCCGACATAGCTCGCGTACCAATCCTGGCACCATTCCCATACGTTGCCAGCCATGTCGTACAGACCGGCGGCGTTGGCTGCCTTCGTGCCCACCGGGTGTGTCGTGCTACCCGAATTGTCCTTGTACCACGCCACGCTACCTATATCGGCGCTGCCAGCCCACTTCGCCTGCACCGGTACCGCCGATGCTTTCGGCCCGCCCTTGGCAGCGTACTCCCACTGAGCCTCCGTCGGCAGACGCCAGCCGCTGGCGCTTTGGTTCAGTGTCACACTGGTGCCGTTTATTGTATACGCCGGGCTCAATCCATCCTTCTTGCTGAGCGCGTTGGCGTAGGCTACCGCGTCATACCAGCTGACCAAGGTGACAGCATTATTGTCAGCCTGATTGAAATATTGATTCTTCCAGCTCGCGCCAGCTTTCATTTGCCATTGCGATCCAGTGTACACATAACCAGCACCCTCGCGTTCCGCGGTCGTGCGGTAGCCGGTCGAGTCAATCATGTCACGAAAATCACCCATGGTCACTTCGGTCTTCATCATCCAGAATCCGCTTACCGTTACCGTGTGCACCGGTTTCTCGTCGCTGTCTCCATCGGTGGAGCCCATCTGGAAGCTGCCGCCGGGTATCCAGACCTCGTTGCGGTAGGCGTGGCCGGGGGCGCCCGAAGACGGTACGGTTTGGGTAGACGCGGCTGGCGTGTAGGCAAACGCCACCGTGGCCGTCCCGCCTGCCGGCACCGTTACCGTCCTGCTTTCGCTCTTGCCGTCGGCGTAGCGCACGGTCACGGTCTGGCTGCCGGCGGCAAGGTCGTTGACGGGGACTGTCCCCGCGGGCACCACCGCCGACAAGCCGGCCACGGTCACGGTGCCGGCGGTGGCGAGCGTTATGCTCAGGTTGCCGGTAGCGGCCTGTACCGCGCCGAAGCTCGGAGTTTTTGATGGAGCCGCGGGGGACAGAGCCGGGGTCACGGCAACGGAACCGCCGCCTGAGGGCCGGAAGGCAAAGTCGCGTGTGTAGTTGGTGCTTATCCACGGTGTCTGAGCGCCTCTGGTTACGTCCTTTACCTCGCCGGTAACTCGTCGCAAGGCTACCGATATTTCCTGTCCCGGTACTGCCAGCTGCGCGATGAAGGCTTTGGTAAACGGGCTGTTACGGCCGTCGCCATCCAGTGCGACGGCGCCGGGGTCAGTGGCGTACACGATGATGGATTCGGGCACCTTGACGCCCACGACCGCAAGGCCCTTGTCGGCAGACCGCGTGGAACCGGGGAAGGGGTTGTTCCGACACGCGTCCAGCACCACGATATTGAGGCGGTTGCCGGCCGAGCGCATCTTGGCCAGCACCTGTTCGGCGTTGACGGCTTTGTACGCCAGTTCGTCCTGGGCCTGGATGTCGGCATCTACCGGTAGCAGGTAGTTGGCGCCGTCAACCTGGGCACCATGGCCAGAATAGTAGAACAAGCCCACCGCGTCGGGGTCCTTTAGCATGTTGCCAAAGTTGCGCACCGCCTTCTCCATGGTCTCGCGCTTGGCGTCGATGAGGGTTGTTACGGTAAAGCCGGCTGACTTGAGTGCCACCGACACGTCTGCTGCGTCGGCAGGCGGGTTTTTTAGCGTCGTAGAGGTCTTGTACGCCCCGTTGCCTATCACCAGCGCCACGCGCTTTTCGGCAAAGGCGGGAACAGCCAGCATCGCGGCCAAAGCGATAACCATAACGACAGCGGACGGATGTTTCATGATGATCTCCGAGCAGGTCTGGGTTATAAAAATACAGTGTAGCACCACAGCCGGAAACGTCAACAAGAGCGGCGGTATCGGATTCGATACAATGCAAGGCTTGGACTTATGGCTATGACAGGGTATATTTACCGTAGGAGACACCATGAAAGCCGAACTGACTGCTATCATTGAAGCAGCGCCGGAAGGCGGATTCTGGGCATTCTGTCCTGAGATACCCGGGGCGAATGGTCAGGGTGAGACGGTGGATGAGGCACGGGAAAGTCTTGGAGCCGCAGTGGAGCTTATCCTTGAAGACCGCCGGGATGATTCTATGCGAGGCCTTCCTCCCGATGCCATCCGTTCGACACTTCTAGTTGGATGAAGCGGGTTGATCTGGAACGCCGACTCAGGATGGCTGGCTGCTACCTTAAACGGGAAGGTGGCTCCCACTCATTGTGGATAAACCCCCAAACCGGTGTAATAGAAGCATTACCACGCCACAACGAGATAATGGAACCGCTCGCAAAGAAAATACTGAAGAACCTGACGGGACACGGTTGATGATACCCGAATTCATATAGCCATCCGGCTGCCGCTCTCCGGATACATCCAACGGGA
>JAFGUM010000536.1 GCA_016938515.1 Spirochaetales bacterium
CACTGATGACCTTTTGCTTGTGGACGTCACCGGACGATGGTAGAATGAACAAGCCGGTCTATCGCAAGATTCGGCGCCAAGGAGTTGTATCGTGTCCATATCAATACAGGAGATCGGCAAAGCCGTTCTTGATACCGAGTACGCTGTTCGTGGCCCCATTGTCGCGCGGGCCCAGGAGCTCGAACGCTCTGGTCGCTCCATCATCTACTGCAACATAGGAAACCCCCAGGCTTTGGGGCAGAAGCCGCTGTCATGGACGAGGCGGCTGTTGGCGCTCAGCGAGTATCCAGATTTGGCGGGCAAGGCACCAGGAGCCTTTGCCGCGGACGCCATAGAGGCGACCAATGCCATACTAGCCGGCTCAAAACACGGCATTGGCGCGTACTCGGAAAGCCGTGGCCTCAGAGTCGTGCGGGACGCGGTAGCTACGTTCATACGAAACCGTGACGCCATAGACGTAGACCCCGACGCCATTTTCCTTACCGACGGAGCTTCCAAGGGCGTTCAGGCGGCGCTGCGGCTGCTCCTCGCCGATCCTAACGACGGCATCATGATTCCTATCCCCCAGTACCCTCTGTATTCAGCCACTATAACCATGTACCAGGGCAAGCAAGTTGGTTATTACCTGGACGAGGATAACGACTGGAATCTTTCACGCGAGCTGCTGGAAGACTCGCTGCGTAAAGCAAGCGAGTCTGGTATACGAACCCGCGGTATCGTCGTAATCAACCCGGGAAACCCCACAGGGTCGGTACTGCATCCCGAGAACATCAGGATGATCATCGCCTTTGCCAAGGAGCACGGCTTGTCTATCCTCGCAGACGAGGTGTACCAGGACAACGTGTACCGTGAAGGAGCGCGCTTCGAGTCGTTCGCAAAGGCAATGTCTGATATCGGCGAAAAAAGCGTGTCGTTGTTCAGCTTCCATTCGACGAGCAAGGGCTTTCTCGGTGAGTGCGGCCAGCGCGGCGGTTATATGGAGGTTCGCAACGTTCCTGCTGACGTGATGGCTCAGATACTCAAGATGCAATCGGTAAGCCTCTGCGCCAATCTCCCTGGACAGGTAGTGTTGTACAGCCTCGTGTCCCCTCCCCCCATCGACGGCCCGAGCCGTGCTGAATACGACAAAGAGAAGGGCGCTATCCTCGGTGAACTCAAAGTTCGCGCAAAGCTCATAGCCGACGGCCTCAACTCAATACCGGGCTTCAGCTGCAACGAAGTGGCTGGAGCTATGTACGCGTTCCCCCGTTTCGAACTACCAGCGGGTAAAACCGATTCGGAGTGGTGTATGGCGTTACTTGAAAAAACTGGCATATGCGTTGTGCCCGGTTCCGGGTTTGGTCAACTGCCGGGAACGGCGCACTTCAGGGCTACCATCCTGCCGCCGCGCGAACAGCTTGCCGAAGTGGTAAGGTTGGTAGCCTCTTTCCACGCCGAGTACCGGTAATCGCCGGCTCTAAAGCCGTGATTACCGGCTGTTTTCCGACCTCACTCGTGATACCCGCTGTATAGCGGAGGCGGGTACAGAGAAAATTCCTTAGAGGAGATAGTCATGGAATGGAAAGCCAGTCATATACTGGTCAAGGACAGGGCGCTGGCCCAGGATCTCATGCGCAAGGCCAAGCAGGGCGCAGATTTCGCGTCGCTGGCACGTGAGTTCTCTACCTGTCCCTCAAAATCATCCGGCGGTGACCTCGGCTGGTTCGGTCCCGGCAAGATGGTGGCGCCCTTTGAGAGCGCGTGCAAGAGCCTCGGCGCGGGCTCGATATCCGATGTCGTGCAGACGCAATTCGGTTACCACGTAATCAAAGTGACCGGCCGCCGGGACTGATAGAGTAGACAAATATGGCCACGGAGGCGCGGATATACAGAAAAGATTAACAAAGAGGATAAGAGGATAAGAGGGAAGAAAGAGAAGACAGGAAAAGGCAGGCCACGGAGGCACGGAGGC
>JAFGUM010000537.1 GCA_016938515.1 Spirochaetales bacterium
CGGCTCCGCTGCCCATTGGACACGCGTATCCGAACCCCCTGAGAATGGCATAAAACTCGCGCAGTGGCAAGCCCACGACCCCCGAAAACGACCCTTCCATGCGATCCACGAAAAAGGACGCATGATCCTGGATGCGGTATGAACCAGCGGCTCCACGCCATTCTCCACCGGCCACGTACCAGTCCAGTTCTTCATCCGAAAGCCTGGCAAAACTCACTCGTGTTTCTGACAACGCCGTAACGGAGACACCCGAAACCATATCGGCAACGCACAACCCAGTTGATACGAGGTGCGTCCGCCCAGACAGCAATTCGAGCGCGCTTCTGGCTTCCTCAGCTGACGCAGCTTTACCGAGAGCTTTGCCATCTATGGATACCAGCGTGTCGGCACCAACCGCTACATCCATGCCTGTTGCCGCATCCCCTGGCGCGTCCAGAACGGATCTGAGCTTCAGTTCTGCCAGGGCGACTACTCTCCTGGCTATGGGTAGATTGTCGCAAGAGCTTTCATCAACATCAGCTCCTAGAACCGTGATGGAAAAGCCCAGGGCTCTGAGCGCATGCTCTCGTCTAGGCGATGAACTCGCTAGCAGTATCGAAGGTAAATCCGTGTCTGTATAATCCATATAGACATGGTATATCACGACCAGGCGCGTGTTAAGTCCGCCATAACCTGGAAGGAGCCGCGGTTGACATCCGAGCCAGTTCTGGCGTACTACTAGCGTGTCGAGCGATTAGCTCATATGGATAGAGCGTCAGCCTCCGGAGCTGAAGGTGGCCGGTTCGAGCCCGGCATCGCTCAAATTGCTTCTTGATTCTCCCTATTCCGTGAACACTTCATGGAGTATCGTATGGCACCGTTGACAGTACAGCACCTTGCAGGAAACACCTACATCATACCGTCTCCGGCAAACATGGGTGTGTGGGTAGACGAGGGGCGCGCAACTCTCGTAGACAGCGGCAATGACGATGATGCTGGCAGAAAAATAATCAAGCTGTTTGCAGAACAGGGATGGACGCTGGAGCGCATCATCAACACGCACTCCAACGCCGACCACATCGGTGGCAACGCGTTTCTTACCGCCAGGACAGGCTGTACGGTACTCGCCAC
>JAFGUM010000538.1 GCA_016938515.1 Spirochaetales bacterium
CTGGCGCCCATGGTCGAGCTGAGCCATCGCCCGCTGCGCGAACTCGTGTCGTCGTTCGGTGGCTGCGACCGCTACTACACAGAGATGACCAGCGCCTCGGGCTACCTGGCTCACTCGCCGTTCGACCGCTGGTTCATGGACAGCGAGCCTGCTCCCGGGCTCACCGTTATCCAGCTGTTCGACTCTGAATCCGAGCCGCTGGCCAAGGCTGCCGCCCGTCTGGTAGAGGAGCGCGCCGCCGCCGGCGTAGCCATCGGGGGTATCGACATCAACTTTGGCTGTTCAGCGCCGCACATAGAAAAAGCCGGCGGCGGCGTCAGCTGGATGAAAAATCCGCCACGAGCGGCCGACCTCATCGCCGCGGTGGTGGCGGCAGCTCCGGGAGTACCCGTGTCGGCAAAGCTGCGCCTGGGCTACGAACCCTCAGCAGAAGCCCTCGTCTCGTTCTGCGGGGGTTTACAGGAAGCGGGCGCTGCCTACCTCGTCATCCACCCCCGCCTTCACAACCAGAAATTCAGGCGGCAGGGGCGCTGGGATATAGTTGGAAGCGTTGCCTCCGCGCTGGACATTCCCGTGGTGGGCAATGGGGATATCCGCAGCTATGAGCAGTACAGGAAGGCGATTGAAAGCTACGGCGTGGCGGGTGTGATGCTGGGCCGCGAAGCGGTACGCCGCCCCTGGGTCTTCGCCCTCATCCGCGGCAAGGAGAACGACAGCGCGTTTGAAATGGATATTTCTGTAGAAGAAACAGGCCTTCAGATGCTCAGGGCTATACGCGCCAGGCTACCCGCCCCCTTCCACGTGAGCCGGGCACGACGCTTTTTCTTCTATTACTGCGACAACCTGTCGTTCGGCCACCACCTGCGATACGCCATACAAAACGCCAACAGCCTCGACGATATAGAAGCGATGTTCCGCAATTATTTCGTCGAGGTGCCCGGAGAGCGGTTACGACACGAAACATAGAGCGCCAGCGTAGCGCGTTCAATCTTGCACTTGCGTTGTTTTACAAATTCCAGTATCTTGTCAAGACTGGCGTAGCGCTTGCGCGCGCGTCCTAGTCCTATCATTGGGGGTCAACGATGACCGGCACACTCGCGCTCATGTTCTTAGACAGGGTACGCGCAAACCCTGACATCGTCATGCAGTACAGCAAAGATGCACAGGGCGTTTTCCAGCCTACGACGTACGCGCAGCTCAGCGAAGAAGTAGCTGCTTTTGCGGCGGGTTTGCTCGAGCTGGGAGTAGCTAGAGGCGACAGGATTGGCCTCATAGCCGACAACCGCCGTGAGTGGCTCATCAGCGACCTGGCTATCATAGGTCTTGGCGCGGCTGACGTACCGCGCGGCTGCGACGCCACCGAACAGGAACTGTCCTACATCCTGTCGTGGAGCGAGTGCGCCATCGCCATAGTAGAGAACGACCGCCAGCTCGCCAAACTCGTGGCGCACAGCGCGGAACTGCCCGCGCTCAAGAAGGTTGTGCTGTTCGACCCGCCTTCTGCCGACGCGGCTAAAGCCGCGAAAGCAGCGGGCTTCGCCATCAGCAACTTTGAAGACGCGTACAAGGCCGGGCTCGCACGCAGAGCCGCCAAACCCGGCGAATACGAAGCCGAAGCGGCCAAGGGCGGTCCCGACGACGTGGCTACCATCATCTATACGTCCGGAACCACCGGCGAACCCAAGGGCGTCATGCTGTCGCACGCCAACTTCCTGCACCAGACCGAGGTTCTACCCGAAATAATCGACCTGGAACCAGGCCAGATATGGCTGTCGGTGCTACCGGTCTGGCACTCGTTCGAGCGCATCGTGCAGTACGCCATCATAGCCGTCTCCGACACCATAGCGTACTCCAAGCCCATCGGCGCCGTGATGCTGCCGGATTTCCAGGCCATAAAGCCGCACTGGATGGCCAGCGTACCCCGCATATGGGAATCGGTGAAGGATGGCGTTTTCAAGAGCATCAGGCAAGCCGGGGGTTCCAAGAAAGCCCTGTTTGGCTTCTTTGTCGGCGTTGGCCAGAGCTATGCGTACTTGAAGAACGTGATGCTCGGCCGTATCCCCGACTTTGGCAACCGTTCACGCATTCTGGACGCCATTTTCCCCATCATACCGCTGATACTGCTCGCGCCTCTGCGCGGCCTCGGCGAGATCCTCGTGTTCAAGAAGATAAAGACGAAGCTCGGCGGGCGCTTCAAGGCCGGCATCTCCGGCGGCGGCGCCATGCCAGCGTCGGTGGATATTTTCTTCGATTCGATAGGCGTGC
>JAFGUM010000539.1 GCA_016938515.1 Spirochaetales bacterium
TCCACTTTTTCCCGGTTTATACCCTTGGCCAGCTCCACGAACACGATATTGTCGTTGACGTGCGCTTCTATGATGCACGGCGTCGTGTCCACCTCAAACCTTGCCCCGGTAATTTCTGATACAACCTGGAAAAACGCATCCATCTTGATGGGCTTCATGAACACCTTGCGGATGTTGTATTGCACCAGTTCGAGAAGGCGGTTCTTGTCTATCTTCTGCGCGGTAAGCACCACGGGGATGCCGGAGGTGTTGGGGTTGCGCGCCTTCTCTTCCAGCACTTCCTTGCAGCTTTTACGCGTCAGGTGATAGTCCATCACGATGAGGTCGGGCGGATCGTTGCGCATCTTGGAGATGCCGTCCAGACCGTTGATGGCCACCTCTACCTGTAACCCCGCCCGCGTCAGACGAGCCTTGAGGTAATCCCTGAACAGGTCAGATTCGTCTATTACAAGCACGCTTCTATCGGGCACTATCTACCTCCTGCGAGTCGTACAATTCTACCGGTTGTCCTGTCGCGTCGAGCGCGTCCCGATACAGACTGCCCTCGGGATCAACCTTGTTGCGCCTCGAAACGACAAGGCCGGTGGGAAGATGGACGAATTCATTGTTTACAACGCCTATGAGAACGCGAGTCTTGCCCGCCATCGCCGCGTGCACCGCGTTGTTGCCCAGGCGCTCGCAGTATACCGAGTCGGTGGGGCACGCAGGGGCGCTGCGTATCATGTAGCTGGGGTCTATGTACTTGAGATTCACCTCGACGCCCCTGGCCTTGAAGTGGCTGTTGATGGAGTCGCGCAGCCAGGCGCCTATATCCGCAAGGCGCTTGTTGCCCGAGGCATCCACCGCCGATGGATCGGAGACGATCAAGTCCTGACCGGCTCCTTCGGCTACTACTATAACGGCGTGGTTGCGGCGCTCGAGTCGCTTCTCCAGCTGCGCGAGCAGGCCTTTCTTTCCTTCAAGCTTGAAGCGCACCTCCGGTATAAGCAAAAAGTTTACTTCGTGCGTCGCGAGCGCCGTGTGAACCGCTATAAAACCGGAATCACGGCCCATAAGCTTTACGAGCCCCACGCCGTTCATCGACGAGTGCGCCTCCGCGTGAGCCGCCGTTACCGCTTCCGACGCCTTCTCCACCGCTGTCTCAAAACCAAACGACCTGTCCACGAACAGCAGATCGTTGTCTATCGTCTTGGGTATGCCCACCACCGCGACCTTGAGCCTGCGCCGCTCCACTTCGTCGGCTATCGCCAGCGCTCCCTTTTGCGTGCCGTCGCCACCTATGGCGAAGAGCATGTTGAGATTCATGCGCTCTATAGCGTCTACGATGTCGGACGTTCGTTCTCCCCCACCCCGTGAAGAGCCGAGAATGGAACCACCAATCTTGTGTATATCGTCGACAATGTCGGGGTCGAGATTTTTGATCGACAAACCGTGTTCCGGCAAAAAGCCTTTATAGCCGTAGCGTATTCCAGAAATACGCTGTACACCGTAACGATTCCACAGGCTACGCACGACCGCCCTGATGACATCGTTGAGCCCCGGACACAAGCCGCCGCACGTGATGATCCCGGCATGAACGTGAGCGGGGTTAAAATAGATCATCTCCCGTGGACCAGCCTTTTCAAGCATCCCCTCTTCGCCGGATGGCGCGCGGTACAGGATTGTATCTTCGTTGCGCGCGTAGTTGGCTATCGCGTCACCAGCGGTGGTTGAAAAGGCCAGCGGGGATCGTACCGAACACGTTCCCAGGTCAGAAACGCTAAAATCAACAGTCTTGGGCATACGTTTTCCTTTGTCTCAAACCGATGCGTCGAAGCTGAGTATAGACAAGATTATTCGCATTCTCAATGACAAGCAGAGCTATTTTCAAGCTCTTTCCAAATGTAGACACGAACGAATATACAAATTTGACGGATAATTTTGTCGTTTTATGATAGATTGTATTCTGCCGATACTCAAGTGAGAATCTATGCGCTCGGTGATGGAGTACGCCATGGCCTCTAAAGCAATACGGA
>JAFGUM010000540.1 GCA_016938515.1 Spirochaetales bacterium
CGGGTAGGCTCTTGTCATGAAATATCTGATAACAGGCGGCGTAAAGTCCGGCAAATCACGCCGGGCTCTTGAGGTCGCGGCCAGCTTTCCCGCCAACAGGTGGTTTCTCGCCACCGCGACCCCCTTCGACGACGAGATGGCGGCTCGGATAGAACGCCATCAAGCTGAGCGCGACGCTTCATTTACCACGGTAGAAGAGCCACTACGCATAGACGAGGCGGTGAAGAACCACATGGTTCTCGACTGCGTACCGATGTGGCTCAACAACCTGTTCTTTGCGGGCAGGGAAACCGACTGGGAGCCAATACTGGAGCGCCTAATCTCCCGCCTGCCAGAGAATATCGTCATCGTTACCAATGAAACAGGCATGGGAGTCATACCCGCTGACCCGCTTAGCAGGCGCTACGGCGTGGCCCTCGGCATCGCCAACGCCAGGCTCGCAGCGGCTATGGACAGGGTAGAGCTTATGGTGGCGGGAATACCGCTACGCGTCAAATGAGCGCCAGGCTTTCGGTTCCCTCGTACGTACTACCGGGAACGTACCTCGAGAACCTGCGTTTTATCGATGGAACCGGCGCGGTAGGCAACGTAGAGCTCCTGTTTTTTATGTACGATGACGACACGCGCTCGCTCATGCGCGCGGAGATTGCCGGCATCGCCTCGTACGCGACGCGGTTCGGGTTTACCGTGCACATGCCCGACACCGTGGCTCCCGAGCACGAGGAAATTCTGGAAGCCACCGCGTCATTCGCATCAGCGTTCGTTATCCACCCGCCGCGCGAGGACGCCGGGATACCAGGCTTCGTTCGCCTCCTTGATGAGTGGCGCGGCCGCTACGGCGCAGATGCATTCCTGCTGGAGAACACCGTCCTCGGTCGTTTTGAGCCAGCCGAAGCCGCGCTCGCCTCTTCCACGTTCGGGCCACCACGACTATGCGCCGACGTCGGGCACCTGCGCGCGGAAGGAGTAGACCCCGCGCCGTGGATTGCCACGCGCGCTGACAGGATTGCCGAACTGCACGTTCATGGGTACGACGGAGCAAAGGATCATACCATCTTTTCCGAGGGTGAGCGCTGGATAGCCGACCTGGAACCCTTCGCCAGGTCTTTCGAAGGTGTAATAGAGGTGGAATTGTTCTCGTGGCCTGAGGTGCAACCGGCGCTCGAGATACTGGGCCGTGCCTGGGGGGTGCGATGAACAACACGCTGCACCACGTTGCAAGCGCGTGGTCACTCGTCTCACGTATCCCTGTTCCGCTGGCTCGCGAACCGGACTACAGCCACCTGGGTTTCTGGATGCCAGTACTCGGGCTCGCGGCCGCGGCGACCTCGTGCGCGGGAGCGTGGCTGGGGCTCGTGGTCTTCGGCTCGGAACCTCTGGCCGCCCTTGCCGCGATGAGCGCGCAGTACCTGGGCTTCAACCTGTTTCATCTTGACGGCCTCCTTGACACCGCCGACTCAGCGGGCGTCTTTGGCGACGAGAACAGGCGGCGCACGGCGCTCAAAGACCCTCACGTAGGCTCGTTCGCTCTATTCGCCGGCTTTGTGGTGCTGGCAGGGCGGCTCGCCGCGACTACGGTTCTGCTGACCCGCGGCAGCGCCGCCGCCTGGGGCGCGCTGGTGCTGGCGCCCGTCTCGGGCAGGCTCGCGGCGATGCTCGTGCCGTCGATGGCGGAGCCGCACCCTTCGGCTGGCCTGGCCTCCTCGATAGGCAGGCCGTCCCCCGTCGCGGCTGCCACCGGCTACGCGGTGGCGGCGGCTGCCGCATCAGTGCTGTTCGGCATCTCGTTTGGTCCCATCGGCTCGGTGGCGTCCATCTTGACCGGCGGCCTCATTGCCATCGTCGCTGGCGCACTACCCGGGCACTGGTACAGCACGCGCATGGGTGGCTACTCGGGTGATGCTCTCGGCGCGGCCGTAGAACTGGGCGAGCTATTCGTCCTCCTCTTAGCCGCGGCCATCGTATAAAAAACCGGGTCGTCTCCACCATGGAAACGACCCGGCGATGATTCACGAAGGCTCAAACGCCCCCGACATGGTTTATTTAATTATGGTGATGCGTCCCTTGATTTCGGGAACGATGGGCTTGTCGGTCGCCTGCAGGTACGAGATCAGCGCGTCACGCTGGAACAGGCTCGTCTCGTAGGTGGAGAGCGCGTTCTTGAACATCACGTAGCCGTCACCACCCGTGGCCATGTACGAGTTGGTGGCTATCGTGTACACCTTGGCAGGATCAATCGGCTGGCCGCCGATCAGGATATTCTCGCATTTGCCGGCGGGTACATTGATGGTGTAGCTGACGCCCTCCGATACCTGCGGGAAGGCACCCTTGCCCGGCGTGGTGGCTATGAAGTCAAACAGAGCCTGTACGTCGGTTCCCTTGAGCTTGAGCACCGTAACCGAGTTGTCAAACGGCAATACCGTGTAAATGGTCTTCTTCGTGATGTCGCCCACTGGCAGGTCGGCGCGGATGCCACCACCATTGTTGATGGCAAAGTCTACGCCCTGCGCCTTGGTCAGGAACTTCATCGCGTCGGTAACGAGGTCGCCTATGGCGGTTTCAGCCTTGCGGCTTTCGCCATTCGGGAAGGTGTCGGCGGCTACGCCAATCTTCTCCTTGAGCAGATCTTCTACCTTGTCGCGATAGGCTTCGAGCGTAGCCTTGACGCTCGCGTCTTCGGCGAATTGCGGGCCTTTCGCTTCACCCTTCACGTTGTCGTTGATGCTAACCGCTTCCCAGTCGAATCCGGTAACGAC
>JAFGUM010000541.1 GCA_016938515.1 Spirochaetales bacterium
GATGTTCTCCATGATGTCGTCTAGAATGGGTGTCCAATCGTAGACCTGATTGGCGACCACGATCTCAGGCGCAAGCTCGGTCTGGCTCGACTGTGTTCCGAACCAGGGGACGCCCTGTTCTTCGGCCACGCCAATGGCGCCGACGACCATCTGCGCCGTACCGGTCAGAGCATCGGCACCGGCGTTGACGTGCGTCGAAGCGGCCTCAGAAGCCAGCGCTACATCGCTGAAGGAGCCGATGTAGTTTACGTTGACCTCGATGTCGGGGTTGGTCGCTTCAGCACCGGCTACGAAACCGTCTACGTAGAGCTTGGCATCGCCGGTCTCGATGGGACCAACCACGCCCAGCACGTTACTCTCGGATAGGCTGGCGGCGATGACGCCGTTCACATAGCCGCCCTGCTCAGAGCGGGCTTCATAAGCGTATACGTTATTGATACCTTCGTCCACGAAGGTAGCCACAGTCGTACCGTGAGCAAAGCTCGTGTCGGGGAAGTCCGGGGCGATTTCGCGAAGCGCGCTGCCATACTGCGAGCCATGGGCAATGACCAGGTCGTAGCCCTGGCTGGCGTAGTCGCGAATGGCGGCGGCAGCATCGTCGACCACGAACATATTCTCAGAGTAGTCGAATTCAAAGTTCTCTTCGCCCAGCTCTTCCTGCTTTGCCAGCAGGGCGTCGTACATGCTCTGGCTGAAAGCCAGATCATTTACGGCGCTGGGCATGACGACGGCTACGCGGAAGGGGCCGCTGGACTCTTCTGCCTCGCCAGCCTCTTCACCCTCGTCTGCGCCCTCGTCGGTGGTTTCTTCGCCGGTATCCGGTTCGCTGGTCGGTGTCTCGGCGTCTGGTGTGCCTCCACAGGCCACAGCAATCATGGCCATTGTCAAGAGCAGTACCAGCCATAAATAGCGTTTCATGTTCTCCTCCAAGCTTTTAGGAATTGCAACCTTGTGTTTCAGTTACACGATATCAGTGTGTCATCTACTACTTTCCCTTTGCCTCACCTCCTAAATGAGCCAACAGGTCAGAGCCTATTACCTTTAAGCTGACATTATCACTCACCCCGTTCATAGATCTTGGTAAGCGCGGCGGGTTGCCGCACGCGTTGTACAGTAAAGACCAATACGACGATGGTTAAGACGTAAGGCATCATTACTGCCAGGTCGGACGGA
>JAFGUM010000089.1 GCA_016938515.1 Spirochaetales bacterium
TTATCCCGATATTACGCCTCGCTTCGTCTCCTGGCTTGAACGCGGAGGGACAGAGCTCGACGAGGAAACCTACCAGTCTTTCTGGGGGTGATTGTTTCACGTGAAACAAAAGCCGCGGGTTCCCTGGGGAACCCGCGGCTTTTCTTGCCATATCTGCTAGTTATTTTCCCCGCCATCAACCGCAGGCGGGGCTTCGTCTTCGGGTTCCACCGTGCTGGAACCGTCCACGGCTGTCTCCGCTGCAGGTTCTACCTTTGCAGCGCCTACTTCGGCTTCCTCGTTGATGATGCGGTCCATGCCGATGACGAAATCGGGGCTGTCGATGTTGACGATGTGAACGCCGCGCGCCGTCTTCCCGCACAGGCGGACATCCACCGCTTTCGTTTTCAGCGTCTTGCCGAGGCTCGTCATCACGACGACGTCATCTTCTTCCCGTACGGTGATGGCACAGACTATCTCGCCTGATTTCTCGTCAGGCTCGTAGATACGCTGACCGCGAGTAGCGCGCCCGTGCGGATTGAAGTTGTCGTACTCTATGCGCTTGCCAAATCCGTGTTCGCTTATCAACAGCATCTGCTCACCAGGATTTACGCGCAGCATCGCGTTGAGCTCGTCAGAGTCCGCGAGTTTGATACCGCATACGCCACGGCTGCTTCGTCCCATCACGCGAACGTCTGTTTCTGCGATGCGCAAAGCCTGCCCTTGTCTCGTGATGAGCACAACCTCGTTGTGGCCGTGCGTCCTGCACGCGGAAACGAGCCGATCACCCTCGTCGAGGTGGATGGCGATGATGCCGCGCGTCTTCGCGTTGACGAACTGGCTCGTCGCCACCTTCTTGACCACACCACGGAGCGTGCCGAAGAACAGGTAGGTGTCGTTGGTAAATCCCTTGAGGTCGATCACCGTGGTGATGTCCTCGTTGGCGCCGATGGCGAGGAGGCTCTTCAGGTGTGCGCCGCGCGCGCCTCGGGAGGCTTCGGGAATCTCGTGCACCTTCTGCCAGTACGCCTTGCCGGCGCTGGAAATATACATAAGGTAGTCGTGCGTGTTGGCGACGAATATCTGCTCTATAAAGTCGTCCTCGAGTAGCGACGCCGAGTTGGAGCCCTTGCCTCCCCTGCCCTGGCTACGGTACGCACTCACCGGCACACGCTTTATAAAACCCTTGTTGGAGAACAGGATGACCATCTCTTCTTTGGTGATCAGGTCCTCGATGTTGATTGCCTCAACCTCGTCGTAGACGATTTCTGTACGGCGCTCGTCGCCGTACTTGCCGGCTATCACCGCGGTTTCTTCCTTGATAACACCGAGAATTTTTTCTGGATGCGCCAGCAGATCCTTAAAGTAGGCAATTTTGTTTCGAATTTCGCTCAGTTCAGCCTGTAGCTTCTCAATTTCCAGGCTGGTGAGTCGTCCAAGCCTCATATCGACGATGGCCTGCGTCTGGATTTCCGTAAGCGAGAAGCGATCCATCAACGCGGCTTTCGCCGCGTCGACGTTGCGGGAGGCCTTGATGATGCGTACCACTTCGTCGATATTCTCTATCGCGATGACGAGCCCTTCGAGTATGTGAGCGCGCTCCTCGGCTTTTCGCAACTCGTACTTCGTCCGCCTGGTAACCACGTCTACCCGATGGTCTACAAAACACTTGATCAAGTCCTTGAGCGACAACGTCTTGGGCATGCCGCCAACGAGAGCCAGGTTGATGACGCCGAAGGTCGTCTGAAGCTGGGTGTGCGCGAACAGCCGGTTCAGGATCAGTTTGGCTATCGCACCACGCTTGAGCTCGATGACGATTCGCATGCCTTCCCGGTCTGATTCATCGCGTATGTCCCCGATACCGTCTACCACCTTGTCCCTGACCAGCTCCGCGATCTTTGCCACGAGCGTCGCTTTGTTGACGGTATACGGTATCTCGGTAAAGACGATCTGTTCCTTGCCGCCTTTGAGCGTTTCCAGGATAAACTTGCCGCGAACCGTCAGCTTGCCACGGCCGGTCAGGTATGCCTCCCGTATGCCACGCTTGCCAAAGATGATGCCCCCGGTAGGAAAGTCAGGGCCGGCAACGTGCTTCATGAGGCCATCTATGGAAATCTCAGGGTCGTCGATGTACGCGGCAATCGCGGCGCCAATTTCCCGGAGGTTGTGTGGCGGCATGTTGGTAGCCATGCCTACGGCGATGCCAGAGCTGCCGTTGATCAGCAGGTTTGGCACCGCCGCTGGCATTACCGATGGTTCGCGGAGGCTTTCGTCGTAATTCGGGACAAAGGTGACCGTCTCCTTGTCCAGGTCTGACAGCAATTCGTCGCCAATTTTGGACAGCTTGGCTTCAGTGTAGCGACTCGCGGCGGCGGGGTCTCCGTCCACCGAACCAAAGTTACCCTGACCCTGTACGAGGGGGTAGCGAAGGCTGAAGGTCTGGGCCATGCGAACGAGGGCATCGTACAGCGACAAATCCCCGTGCGGATGGTACTTTCCCATCGCGTCACCGGTAATACGCGCGCTCTTTTTGGTCGCGGCGTTGGGCTTGAGCCCGAGTTCGTCCATCGCGTAGAGGAGGCGCCGGTGCACCGGCTTGAGGCCGTCGCGCGCGTCAGGAAGCGCCCGGCTGACGATGACGCTCATCGCGTACGTCAGGTACGCATTCCTGACTTCTTCCTCTATCGCTATCGGTATTGTCTTTCCGGTAAGTTCTGCCATGTTACACGTCCAGGTTGGAGACGTACATCGCGTTCTCCTCTATGAATTGTCTGCGGGGTTCCACCTGCTCGCCCATCAGCGTCGTAAAAACCGATTCGGCTTCAACCGCATCGTCCATCTGAACCTGCATGATGTTGCGCTTTGAGGGATCCATCGTCGTTTCCCAGAGCTGGTCAGGATTCATTTCACCCAAGCCCTTGTAGCGCTGTATGGCAACTTTCTCGGGATCTTTGCCGCTCTCGGCGAGAATGCGGTCTTTCTCGGCGTCGTCGTACGCGTACTGCACTTTCTTGTCTATGACGATCTTGTACAAAGGCGGCATAGCCAGATACACGTGCCCGCGGGAGAGAAGGTCTGTCATGTACCGGTAAAAGAACGTCAGTAGCAGCGTTCTGATATGTGAGCCGTCAACATCGGCATCCGCCATGATGATTACCTTGTGGTACCGGAGCTTTGAAACGTCAAAATCAACCCCGATACCACAGCCAAGAGACTGTATGATGGGGCTGAGCTTGTCATTGCCTATGACCTTGTCTATGCGCGTCTTCTCGACGTTCATCATCTTGCCCCAGAGAGGCAGGATAGCCTGTATTGAGCGGTCGCGGCCTCCCTTGGCAGACCCTCCGGCGGAGTCACCCTCAACGATGTAGATTTCACACTTGGAGGGATCTTTTTCTGAGCAATCAGCCAGCTTGCCTGGCAAGCCAGAACTTTCGAGGGCGGACTTTCGCCGTGTCAGCTCCCGTGCCTGCCTCGCCGCTATTCTCGCCCGGGCAGCCAGCACTGACTTCTCGAGCAGCTTGTCTATGATGCCCGGGTTTGTCTCGAAAAACAGCGTCAGCTGGTCGGCACACAATGAATCGACGATTCCCTTGACTTCGGTATTGCCAAGTTTTGTCTTCGTTTGCCCTTCAAACTGAGGATTGGGAACTTTGATGGACAGTACTGCCGTGAGCCCCTCGCGTACATCGTCACCAGACAGTGTATCGTCCAGCTTTTTTACCAGTTTAGACTTCTTGAAGTACTCATTGAGAATACGCGTCAACGCGCTCTTGAAGCCAATGAGGTGAGTTCCACCCTCCCTCGTGTTGATGCCGTTTACAAACGCGAACATCGTCTCGTTGAAGGTGTCGTTGTACTGTATGCCAACCTCGACTTCGACTTCATCCCTCGTGCCACCAAAATAAATTGGCTCAGGATGCAGCACGGCCTTGTTCTTGTTCAGGTAGGTTACGAACTCGCGGAGCCCTCCCTCGAACTTGAACTCGTGAACCTTGGGCGTCGTCAGGCGCTCGTCTGTCAGCGTGATGAGGAGGCCTTTATTCAGAAAGGCAAGTTCGCGCAGGCGGTTGGCCAGTACGTCAAAGCTGTACACCGTCGTTTCAAATATTGATGAATCTGCCGCAAACCGCACGACGGTGCCGCGCAAGGAGGATTCACCAATTATCTTTACGTCATCTACCGGCAAGCCGGTCTTGTACATCTGATAGTGGATCTTGCCTTCCTGGTGAACAGAAACTTCACACCACGATGACAGCGCGTTGACGACTGAAACGCCAACGCCATGAAGACCCCCCGAAACCTTGTAGGTGTTTTTGTCAAACTTGCCGCCGGCGTGCAACTTGGTCATTACCAATTCGAGCGCGCTTACCTTTTCTACCGGGTGTATCCCCGTTGGGATGCCGCGCCCGTTGTCGGTTACCCTGACGATGTCGTTTTTCTCGAGCACCACGTCTATACGATCGCAGTAATTGGCAAAGGCTTCATCTATGGAATTGTCGACCACTTCGTAGACGAGGTGATGCAAACCATCTATGCCCGTAGACCCGATATACATACCCGGTCTCTTGCGAACGGCCTCAAGGCCTTTAAGAACTTGTATACTCGTAGCTGAATACGTCGATTCCATGGTTTTTTCCGAGAAGATATGGGTGATGGAGGCACAGACGCCTCGTATGATTCGGACGCCTCAGAACAAAGAGTTGATTCTATCTTCCAGGCGAGACGCCATTATATCTTTTCTGCCGTTAATAGTAAAGGTTCCAGACACCATACAGTGCAGCAAAGCTCCATTCGCTTGTTTGTGCATATCTTGTGTAAAACAATATATTCCAATGCTGCACAAGGAATAGAATGACGGAGTGAAGAATATCAAATTTAACACACTCAGGGTGATAAACAATTATTTCTTTTCATAACAAA
>JAFGUM010000542.1 GCA_016938515.1 Spirochaetales bacterium
GGATGGCAAAAAGAAGGGAATAGGCATGGACCTCATAGAAGCGCTCGCAGGCCAGCTCGGCGGTACGATGGAGCGCTCCCACAGTGATACCGGCGGCGCGGCCACGATTCTTCGCTTCCCGGGTTCAGCTACGGACTAGAGCCCGGCTCCGCTTCCACGAGCTTTCTCACCGCCGCTTCATCTTGTAGCAGAAGCCGTTCACGGGGAGCTATGACCAGTGCTTCCTCCACGAGGGCGAGAGCCGCGGCGTAGTCCCCGGCGTTGTACAGCGTGGCAAAGTGGTTGTGCGATGCCTTGACCCAGTTCGACCTGGCTACTCGCGCGAGTTCCGCTAGTGAGGCCGAGCCGGGAAACCGCGACGAGCCTTCTGCCGCCACGCGCCAGGCCCCCAGGTGGTCGCCCGTTCCGCGCAGTTGATCCGCCCGCGCGACGTACGCGAACGTGTAGGCCCATTCCCGCCAGGCCACGCCGACGACACCCTGCTCCGCCGCTTCGTCCACCGCGGCGAGCATGAGATCCGGGGGCGTTGATTGCAGGCGCTCAGCCATCATCGCTTCAATGGATAGTCGCCTGAGCTCGTTGAAGCCTTCGTCGGGGCCGTACAGCGCTATAGCCTCGTCAATGAAGGTTACAGCGTCGGCGTAGCGGCCCTTAGCCCTGATATCGGACACGCAGTTGCTTACGCGGCCTTCCAGGGACTGCCTGGTGAACGCGTCGGCGGGAGCCCAGGCAAACGCGTCTACCACCAGAGACAGGGCCTCGGCGTAGCGTCCCGCGCGCTCGAGCAGCGTTGCCCTGTTCCTGAGCACCAGCGCTACCACACCGCGGGCAGACAGGTACGTACCAGCCGACCCGCCATCGGGCTCGGGTTTGGTGGTATCGTCGAACCCAAAAGCTGACGTCGTCTCCACGTGTACGCGCTTGCCGTCAATGACGAGGTAGCAGTACGCGTGGTCGTCCTGCGCGATGCCCCCTACGGAGAGTCCCGCCGCTCGCGCCAGTATCAGGTAGAGCGTCGCGGAGCTGACGCAGTTGTAGCGTCCGTCAAGGAGGGCGCTGTCCATCCTGGACTCCAACTCTACGTACTCGCGCAGGTACCTGTGCGCAAGATCGAGGACGAGGCTACCCAGCGCGTACTCATCGACTGAATCACCAGCGGCGTCAGCGAGAACCCGGGCCTCTTCCATAGCCATCGAGCCCAGAGCCAGCGCCGCGGACGCCCGCGTCGTATCAGCACCTGAGAACGCTATGGCCGCGCTCATGAGATCGACCGCACCCGGATCTTCGGGCATCGACAGCAGCGCCCGCGTCGCTTCCGATGGCCGTAGCGTATATTCGTCGATACTGCCCTGGGCTCCGGCAACTGCAGCCAGAGCACAGCAGGCCACCACAACCAAAATCACCGGCGCAATACCACCAACCCTGGCGCGAACTACCATCAATCACCTCGATTCAGGTAGACGGCGATGACAAATCCCGCGTCTATAGGTATTATATGATATCTCAGAACGCAACCCAACGACAGAAGGTATTGCATACGTCGGTATACCGCGGCAAACCTCGTACATCAACGCATCGTGGAGGATATCTAGATGGATCGTACTTACGACTTAGTCGTACTCGGAGCTGGCGCGGCTGGCATGGGAGCGGCCCAGTATGGCGCCCGCGCCAACCTCAAAACGCTCATAATCGAAGAAATGGCGCCAGGAGGTCAGGCCCTGCTTATAGACCGGCTGGAAAACTATCCAGGGCTGCCTGAGCCCGTTGACGGATACTCATGGGCCGCGACGATGAGCGCCCAGGCCGAATCGTTTGGCGCGGAAACCATGACCACGAGCGTGGAGTCTGTACGCAAAAACGGGGATCTGTTTGTCATAGAGACGAGCGATGGCCCCATAGAGGCGAGAGCGGTAGTCGCGGCTACGGGAGCCAAGCACAGGCACCTGGGAGTCAAGGGCGA
>JAFGUM010000090.1 GCA_016938515.1 Spirochaetales bacterium
ACTGAAACATTCTGCACAGCCCGTTCATCTTCTCCCTGCAACACGTGCAACTCAACCGAGCGCTGATAGTCTTCCACGGTCGTAAACACGCGCCTTCCCACGGCGGGTAGCGGCTCGTTCTTTTCTATGAGCGGAACGAAGCTACCCCCGTCTATCTCGAGGCCAAACGTTCTGGAACACACATCAGTAAACGAAAGCCCCTGGAGTCTGCCTTCGAGCCTCGCCGCTTCAACTGCCGCGCCGAGCGCGACAATTTCTTCAGGGTTGACTCGAGGGTCTGCTTCTCGTCCAACTGTATCGAAAAGTAATTGCCGCGCCAGCGGTATGCGGCTGGAGCCTCCAGACAACACGAGGGCGCCTACGTCCAACGCGCGTACTCCCGCCGAACCAAGCACCTTGTCAACGAGAAGGAGACTGCGCTCAATAAACGGTCGCGCGATGCGGTCGAAACGCTCGCGGTCAAAACGAACGCTCGGATGCACAAGGCCATCAGGTCCCTTGAGGAAGGGAACCGCCACTATCGCTTCGTCGGAGACTGATAGCTCTTTTTTAGCTTTTTCACACAGATCGACGAGTAAGCGCGACAAGTATGCGTCAGCCGCCGTGTCGATACCATACTCGGAGCGAAACCGCAGAGCCGCGTCATCGTACATGGCTTCGTCTATATCCATGCCTCCGAGGGCGTCGTCTCCCTCGCTGGATAGTACCGAACACGAACCACCGCGCGCCCGGAGCACCGTCGCATCAAAGGTGCCCCCGCCAAAGTCGTAAACCAGGACGAGCCGTTCTACATCATCCCTGGCAACACTCCACGCACGGGCGAGAGCAGCGGCGCTCGGCTCATTGAGCACGCGTACTGCCTGTATACCGGCCAACCTCGCGGCTTCTCGTACCGCGCGTCGCTGGGGGTCTCCAAATCGGGCCGGCACCGTTATTACCGCCCTGTCTACCTCAAAGCCAAGGAACCGCTCTGCGTCTTTTCTTACCTTTGAGATGATGGCGGCCGCGGATTCCTCTGGGCTGCGAGAGCGTCCACCGTAATCGACCGTTCGCGATCGGCCTAGCAGTCGCTTTACGCCATATAGAGCTGAAGATGGGTTGGCCAGCGCTTGATTCCGCGCTGATGAACCTACGAGCAGCTCTCCTGCATCTGACACCGCTACGATAGAGGGTGTGGCTCTCTCCCCACGCTCATTTGGCACAATGATAGGAACATCACCGTCCATCCAGGCGCAGAGTGTATTGGTGGTTCCAAAGTCAAGCCCGACTATGCCGCGCACGCTATGGTTCCCTGGTTCCGCCGCCTCTCTCGCGCTCGAGCGAGAGCACGAGATCAACCTCGGCCATCGTCGCACCGAGTCGGGCAGCGATAATGTCGCTCGAAAACCCCCTGCGCGCGAGCGAAATCACCTTGTCGGCGAATGGCTCCTCGACTGGAAGCGGCTTCTCCGAGAAACGCACAAAGGGTAGCTCCGTGTTTTCCTGTCCCGCTGTCACCGGCGTAGTGGATTCCTGGGGTGGTTCGGTCTGTCCACGCTGCGCCGGAGTTCGTCCGGACCGGTCGTAGGTTCCCGTCTCCCTGAGTCGACGGGCTGAATCACTGGATAGTATGGCTATTCGTTTGTCAGCTTCCGCTATGAGGTTTTTGAGGGTCGAAAGCCTGTCTTCGATAATGGACACGTTTCTGTCAGCGCTCGCATCGAGCTCTACGACGAGAGCCCCTATCTCGGATCGTATACGCTGCAGTTCATCACCTGAACCAAGTATCTTTTTTACTGTATAGCGGGTCCACAGAACGAGAACCAACGAGACGGCTATTTGTGCGAACATGACTACCACTGATGCGTTCACCGCCTACCCCGTAATATCGATATGCCCGCCCAGCGCGGGATCACTGATGGTCTCCACGTCGTCTTCATCGGCGTGCTCTTCTTCTCGTTGCTTTTCTGAACCAGAGCCGCCTGAGCCGGAGCCGCCGTGCTCCTTAACGGATTGTGGAGTAGTCTGGTCGTCCTTAGGGCGCTGTACGGCTTTGGCGGCTTCGTTTTCCATTCTTGCAACCTGGTCGCTATGCAGGCTCGCGTGCAACGATGCCCCGTCCTTCTCTGCCGCCTGTTGCTTGCCCACTTGCCCGAGCTGAACGAACAGAGTCTGCAGATCAATCGGCTTTATGGGCATCGGGCGGTCCCTTCCTCAGTATGTCGTCATCGAGTTCTTCGTACCGAGTCGTCTTGACCATCATGTTTTCGAGATAGAACGTCAGCCCTTTATGTTCGTTCTTTATTTTTTCGCGTATATCCCGGATTACCACTTCTGTGCCGGGGTATATCCTTCCGGAGACGCTTACCTTGCCCCGCACCTTCAAGTTGTTCAGGTAAGCCTGCAGAGAATCGTATTCCGCCTTGAACGAAGCGATCTCGGCGGCTATCTCGTCGTGCTTGTGCACGAGCTCGTCAAGCACGGCCTGCTTGTCGTCTGGCAGGGTCTTGCGCTGCCGCTTCGTTTCCTTGAGCGTGTATATATTCTTGTCAAGCTCGTCGAGCTGACGCTGCAGCACTTTCTGCTTGCCCTCGAGCTCGTCCATCTTGACTTTGCTCTTTGGATCGCTTCCCACTTCCAGTATCGTTTCAGCGCCCCCGGTGGGTGATCCTATCGATTTTGCGTTAATTTCCTCGCAGGCACGGTATCTGCCACCAATAATGGCGGCGTGTTTGTTGCCAGTGCACAAGATGCGCTTCTCTGCGGTAATTTCGCAATTGATGATGTTCGTGTTGACTACTACATTTTCGCCAGCGGTAACCGTGGCGTTTTCTATAAACTTGGCCCAGACGCTCTTGCCTGCGACAATGAGCCCCGCGCCTTTGCCCATTACGCCCTGGTGAACTATAACATCACCCTCGGCGCTTATTTCCGCCTTGCCTACGTTACCCCTGACTTCTATATTTCCGGTAGCCTTTACCGAGAATCCATCTTCCACATTCCCTGTAATGACTATGGTTCCGAGGAAGAACTGGTTGCCGGTCTTGAGATCTATATCGCCGTTGATCGTATATACGGTTTCAACATTTATCTTGCTGTTGATGTACGTGGCTTCACCGTTGACATCCGCGATGATAGTGAGCCCATCTTCACTCGTGTGCACGTTCTTTCCGAGGGGCAAGGGTATGTCTTTGCCGTTTTTGGCGGGCAGCATCTTGCCAGTAACGGTGCGTCCTGGAACGCCCTGCCTGGCGGGCACCTTGCGGGCTAGCGCCTGCCCCTCCACGACATTCTGTACGAGGTGCAGCTCTTTGTAGTCTACCTTACCGTTCTTCTCTTCAAGGTTGAGTTTGGTACGATCCGTCTCGAATAGAAACTGTATCCTTGCGTCTTCGCCATTTTCAGCGCGCTGCCCCTGCGCTACCAGAATCGATTCTTTGTACCGTGGAGCATCTTCGAGTTCCTGCAGTACTTCTTCTATTACACCAAACACTACTTTATTGTTGCGCAGGTAAGCCAGGATCACGTCACGGGAAAGGTCGCACCCGCCCGGCTGTGGCGGCGTAATCATTACGCGCGCTTCCATTTCCTGCTGGGCAATCTCTACGGTGAGCAGCGCATCGGCGGCGGGATTGGCTATGAAAGACCCCACAAGGATCCACTCTGCGGTGGCTTCCTTTACAGCGGTCTTTACCAGGCTTTCGTCAAAATCATGAATGGTTCGGGCATGAAGCTTGTCCAGAGCCTGTTTTTCGGTGGCGCGCTTGCCCCGACCCTTTGGTGGAATAACCTTGAGCAAGGCACCGTCCGATGCGAGCCGCACGAAAGCCTGGCCATCCACATCGCGCTGTATGGGCTTGAGCTCTGTGGGCTCGTCAAAACCAGCGCCGAACTCTTCTTCTATGCCAGCTTCTACCTTTTGCCGGGCTGCGGCTTCATACGCGCTGATTTTCCATGGTTTGCCACCGATGCCAACAAAACCCTGTACGCCCTTCTGGAGCACTTCGTATTCTATCCTTGCAACGGTACAGTCCAGCTGTACCGCTGCGCTCCTGAGCGCTTCCTCTATCGTTGCGCCTTCAGCGACGACAGAACGCTTATCGCCGTCCTCGTCCAGGTAACGGCGCATCAGCTCACGAACGGCGTCCAGGCCTATGCGCGTGGCCATTTACACGATTCCCTTGCGGTAGTGCGTAAGCTTCGCGCGCAAACGCAGAATAGCCTTGGTATGTAGCTGGCTAATCCGCGATTCTGTAACTTCGAGTACCTTGCCAATTTCCTTGAGCGTCAATTCTTCGTAGTAGTAGAGCACAAGAACCTTTTTTTCCTTGTCAGGCAGGTCCTGGATGGCTTGTACGACGACACGACGTATCTCGTCTCGCTCTATGATAGAATCCGGATTGAGGCTCGTCGGGCTCTCAATACTGTCTCCAATGGTCATGTGCTCGGTCTCGTCAGCCGCGTACCATATATCGTTGAGCGAAAGCACAGACGTACTGGATATTTTCATCATCGTCTTGGCGAATTCTTCCTCAGACAGCCCCAGCGTAATGGCGATTTCCTGGTCAGTGGCTGGACGTCCGAGTTTTGCCTCGGTCTCTATTATGGCTTCTTCTATTTCCTTGGTTTTTTGCCGTACGGAGCGTGGCACCCAGTCTATACTACGCAGTTCGTCGAAAATAGCTCCCCGTATACGCGTCACCGCGTATGTCTTGAACTTGACGTTTTTATCGGGGTCAAATTTATCTATGGCGTCTATGAGCCCAAACACGCCAAATCCTACAAGATCATCAAATTCAACAGAAGCCGGCATGTTCGCCGCGACTTTGCCGGCGACGTACTTAACCAGTGGGGCGTACTGTTTAATAAACGATTCGCGAATAAGCGGATCTCGGTGCCGCTTATACGCGGCCCACAGCTCTTCTTCGCTATGATGCTCCAGCAGGGAATTATTCATACATTATTGCCCTTTCTGGTCTCTACGCAACAAAGTCTGTACAGCTTTAGCGAGTACGGCCGGATCCTTGCCGGCGTCGGGAGCTCCCGCGCTCGGCATGGAATCCGACGGCCCGATCCTGGCGGTAGCGTCCATACCCTGTCCTCCAGGCGTATCGTCATCGTACGGAGCCCCGCCCAGGCCAGTTTCACTGAACGAATCGCTCAGGCTATCCAGATCCGGCAACGTGTCCAACTCGTCGAGAGCTACAGACGGCCTGGGAGCGCTTGAACCTCCGGAATCAACACCGGATTCTGCTGATTCTGCGGATACCAGCACGTCTTGCCTCAGGTCGGCAACCTCGCGGGCTAGCGCCTGCGGATCGATCGTTTCGGGGCGGTGGGGCACCGCGTCGTCTCGCTCCATAGCGAGGGGAGCCTCCCCGGAACGCTCCGCTGGCGGCAGATCCGTCAGCACTTCATCTCCGCCGGATACCACAATATCCACCAGCGAGCCCATGCTCGGCGAAGCCTCGGCGGCTTCTGGTGTGTACCCATCAAACAGCTCGGGAAGAAAACGTCGCATGAGCACCTGCGCACCGAATACGAGAGCGCCAAAACCAATGCCCGAAGCGAGGGCACGCAACACCAGCACGCCCAGCGGTACGCGCGAAAAGACGGCGACAATAATTGACAGGACAAACGCGCCAACACCCGCAAAGGCAGACGCGCGAAGACTCGAGTCCACCGTCTCAGTACCCTCCCATAGCCTGCAAGATTAAGGCATAAGCCATTGTCTCGTCAAGCTTTGGCCAGCTGCTGACGTTGCGGTGTCATTCCTTGGCGAAGAGCTTCTTTATGAGGCGACTTATACCACGATCATCTACGAAATCAGTTTTTTCGATGCGGCTTACGAGGTGCTGAACCGAAATAGCTGCCTTGGACTTTGGATCCTGCACTATAAACGGGCGTTGCTTGAGTACGGAGGCCTGTACGATCGGATCCTCGTATATGCACCCCAGATATTCCACCTTGAGGTTAAGAAACTGGCCTGATATGTTGATGATCCGCTCGGCCACCTTACGACCCTCGGTTACGTTCTTGACGCGGTTCACCACCAGTTTTAGCCCTATGTTGAGGTTTTCCACCTCTGTAGCGATTATCTTAATAATACCGTACGCGTCGGTAATGGCCGTTGGTTCTGGGGTCGTGATTATTATGGCATCATCCGCTGCCGCTACAAACGACAGCACGTTGTTGGAGACGCCAGCGCTCGTATCGATGATGATGATGTCAACGTTTGACAGCGCGTACAGCTCGGTGATGAAGTTCTGCCGTTCTTCTTCGTTGAGGTTGGCTATCTTGGAAAAGCCCGACGCGCCAGCCAGTATCTGAATACCATACTCGGTATCCAGAATTATTTCCTTCATTGTCTTCTGCTTGCGTATTACGTGATAAAGGTTGTACTTGGGTATCATGTTGAGCATGATGTTGACGTTGGCGAGGCCCAGATCAGCGTCCATTACCATGACGCGCTTGCCGATACGAGCGTAGGCGATGGCCAGGTTTACTGAAAGATTAGTCTTGCCCACCCCCCCTTTGCCGCTTGCCACCGTGATGACGCGGGTCTTTTTGGCTGAGGCTGATCCTTGTGGTTTCGCGCTCATCAATTCGCGGAGTTTCTGCGCTTGGTCTTCCATCTGCGTATCTCCATCGGAAGCTTGTACAAAGCTTCCCTGCGGTGCCGGTTTGTGGGGTACTGGATCGTCAAGAGCTCCGTGGCAGAAGTCCGTACCTCTCTTCTAGTTTCGGTCGATTTGGGTTGAAACCTTCGAGGCTCATGAGAAATCGCAACGGATGGGCGGGAGCTATGTCCTGGGGAACCTTCTGCCCGTCGGTAATCCAGGCGACTGCCTTGTCTGTTTCCGCGAGAGCAGACAGCACGTTGCCAACGCGGCCGGTTTCATCCATTTTGGTAACGACGATGCCGCGGTAGCGGAATGGCTCGAACTGCCTGAATATGTCAAGCATATCCTGGGTTTTAGTAGTGGCGGCGACGGCGAGATACACTTCTGCAGATGGCCCGCAGGCGTCGAGTATCTGCTGCATTTCGGCGAGCCGAACTGCATCTCGAGGGCTTTTGCCTATGGTGTCCACGAGTATGAGATCTATATCCCTGTACATCGCTATCGTCTGCCGCAGGTCGCTCGCGGTTTCCACGCTTGAAACGGGCACGCGCATGATAGACCCGTAGGTTTCTATCTGCTGACGGGCGCCTATCCGGTAGCTGTCTATCGTTATCATCCTGACATCCTGCGCAGGGACGCCACCGATACCCAGATTGTGCAATGCCGCGAGCTTGGCAATGGTCGTCGTTTTACCAACTCCCGTAGGCCCTACCAGAACGACTACGCGAGGCTTTACCGCACGAGGCGCCTGCGGAATCTTGATCGCGTCCCCTATCCATTCCAGCACCGCATCGTCAACTGCCATGGCGTCGTCGAGGGATCCGAGGCTGAAGGCAGAACGAGCCCGCTCGAGCAGCTCACCGCGATACCACGCGGAAAAATCATTCTCGGCGAGCCTGCGCTCAAGGGCTCCGAGCACGGGGTGCTCACCGTCTGATGTCGCGGGGCGCACCGCAGATTCTACGATGGTATCCCGCAGCGAGCGGACTTCCGCAAGAACTTCCTGAAACGCCCTCTCCTGGCTTACTTTTTCAAGCAGGCGACGCTTGTCTTCTTCTATCTCAGCTTTTTTTTTCTCTGATTCGCGTACGGCATCATCTTTGAGGTAGAATGTTATCTCGACGCCCTCAGTGGTAAAGAGCCCGAGAAAACCACCAGAACGCACCGTGCGATGGCTGAGCACCTGAGCTGCTTCTCCGTAGCGAGCCCGCACCTTCTCGAGGACTTCCCGGTGGCTGGATCCTTGTTCTACCAGGTATTGCATCGCTTTATCCCTCTATCCTGATTTCACCAATAGCCTCAACCTGGACGTCGGCTACTATTTCCGGCACCGATAACACGACGAGATCCGGGATCTCCCGCTCGGTGCTGGACTTGACGAGAGCGCGCGCGGCCTCGGAGCACAGGATAACCGGGAAGTGCCCCTGCTTCTGCACGGCAGAAACCGCCAGCGTTAGCGCTTTTATCCACTGCCGCTGAAGCGCCGGCTCAAGCGCCGAGATCGCTCCTGATGGCGTGTCAACGCGCGCGTCTATTATTTTCTGCTCCAGTGCCGGTTCTACCGTCAGCACGCGTATGGTTTTATCCTGATCGGCGTACTGCAGGCATATCTGCCGCCCCAGAGACTGCCTGGCTTTCTCCACCAGAAAGCCCGGATCCTTCGTAACACCCGAGTAATCGGCGAGCGTTTCCAGGATGGCGACAAGGTTGCGTATTGAAACCTGCTCTCGCAGAAGTCCTTGCAGCACCTTCTGAATTTCGCCAAGCGACAGGTGCTTTTGCACGTCTTCGACAACGGCTGGATAATCTTTTTTGAGGGCGTCCAGCATGCCCTGTATCTCCTGGCGTCCGAGAATATCAGCAGCGTAGCGCTTTATTATTTCTGTAAGATGGGTCGCGATGATGCTGGGAGCATCGACGACGGTATACCCCGCTCGCTCCGCCTTGTCGCGCGAATCTTCTCCGATCCATACAGCTGGCAAGCCAAAAGCGGGGTCTTTCGCCCGCTCGCCCTGTATCTCCTCGGATACTCCACCAGGATTGATGGCCATATAGTAGCCGAGCCGGATGATACCGCGGCCTATCTCCACACCCCTGATCTTGAAACAATACTCAGAAGGCTCCAGGCGCATGTTGTCTATGATGCGTATGCGCGGTACGACGAGCCCCATGTCTATGGCGCTTTCTTTGCGGATCCTCGTTACGCGTTCAAGAAGCTCGGCGCCTTTGTCCTTGTCAACGAGCGGAATGAGACCGTAGCCGAGCTCCAGGCTTATCGGATCGAGTGGAACCACCGGCGACAACTCCTGTGGTGATTCGGTCTTCCTGGCCGAGCCTTCTTGCGCCCGTATCTTGGCCTTGTCCGACTCGAGTACCATTTTCCTGGACAGGTTCCAGGCCAGATAGGCGAGCGCAAAAGCCATGGGCAGCAACACGTACCACGGGAAGCCGGGCATTATGGCCAGCGCCGCGAGTACCCCCGCGCCAATCCAGTAAATTCTGGCGTTCTGCGAGAACTGAGCCGCGACCTCTGATCCGAACGTTCCCTGGCTGTTGGCCCGCGTTACTATGATGCCGGTGGAAACAGAAATGAGGAGGGCCGGCAGCTGCGACACGAGGCCGTCGCCAATGGTGAGGGCGGTATACGTATTGAGAGCCGTTCCGAACGATTCGGCGTGGATGACCATGCCAACGACGAAGCCGCCTATCAGGTTTATGACGCTTATGAATATGCCTACGGTAACGTTTCCCGACACGAACTTGCTGGCGCCGTCCATCTGGCCGTAAAAATCGACCTCCCGCTGGACATCATCCTTGCGTTTTCTGGATTCTTCCTCGCTGATGGCACCGGAATTGTACTCTGACTCTATGGCCATCTGCTTGACCGGCATACCATCGAGCGTAAACCTGGCGGCAACCTCGGCTATGCGCGTAGCGCCTTTGGTAATGACTATCGCCTGCACGGCTATTATGACGATGAAGATGATGAATCCGACCACCAAGCCCTCGGTACCGCCCGCGCCGACCACAAATGTACTGAACGCGCGAATGATGCGGCCGTCAAACTTCGCGCCCTTGGTAAGAATGAGGCGCGTTGATGATATGTTGAGAGCGAGCCCGAAAATTGTCGTAACGAGCAGCATGGTGGGAAACACGGAAAAATCCACCGCCCGTCTCGTGGACAGCACTAGCAGCAGGATCAGCAGAGCCAGCGCCAGGTTGAGAGACATCAGCACGTCGAGCAGAACCGTCGGTACCGGGATGATTATCATCAGTACGACGGCAACAGCGGCTATCGAAACCGTGTAGTCGGAGAGGTTGGTAGTAAACGTTTCCTTGAGCACGCGTCGCGTATCTGACATGTCGTTCCCCAATGCTATCCTAAATCGCCGGTTTCAACAACGAGGGAGCGAGGCATTCTAAGTGGCTCATCGCACCATAGCGGCGTACTTGGCCGCTACCCTGCTGTCGATCCTTGCGACGTGCGCGAGTATTTTGGAGATTGCCTCGTAATACGCCTCCGGCACGGCATCCCCCACGTCTGCCTCGGCGTACAGGGCCCGGGCCAAGGGTCGATTCTCGATTATCGGCACACCGCTGTCCTTGGCGATTGACCGTATCCTGAAGGCAAGCTCGTCCGCGCCTTTCGCGGTAACCGTCGGAACGGCCATGGTCATCGGGTCGTACTCGATCGCGACCGCGAAGTGCGTCGGGTTGGTTACGACGACGTCGGCCTTGGGCACGTTCACCGCCATGTTCCTGGACATGATCTCCCGCATCCTGTCCTTGAGCCGCCCCTTTATAAGGGGATCACCTTCGAACATCTTGCGTTCTTCCTTAACCTCCTGCCGCGTCATCCTGAGGCGTTTCTTGAACTGGCTTCGCTGAAAAATGTAGTCTGGTATCGCCAGAACGAGCATGAGCAACGCTGCTTCCAGTACTATCCGTATCACTATCCCCGACACAAACACGGCAGAGTTCCACACCGTCGAGGTATACAGCCTGGCGAGCCTGGGAGATTCACCCGCTATGTTCAGATACGCGACAACGCCTATGACTCCTATCTTGAACAACGATTTGGCAAGGTTGAACAGCGCTTCTCCCGAGAAAAGCGTACGCTTGAAGTACTGGCCGAAGCGCGGCGTTATCCGCTTCACATCCGGTTTCAAAGGCTTGGTGGTAAACAGAAAGCCCGTCTGCATTACGTTGCCGAACACACCCGCGACCATTGCCACCGCGGCCAGCGGCAGAACCAAGCGGGAAAAGTACGAAAGAAACGCGCCTCCAAGCGGTGCGGCCTCTGTCACCGGATCCAGTTCCACGGATACCATCAAAAACCAGCGCGTCATGTCTCGCAGCGAATTGAATATCCACGGGCCAATAATAGCCAGAGCGAGTGTCGTCAACAGGAGGCCAATAGCGGCTACCAGGTCTGGGCTCTTGGGAACCCGTCCTTCTTCCCGCTCCTTGCGCAGCCTGTATTCAGTGGGCTCTTCTGTCTTGCCTTCGTCTTCCGGAGCAAACCACTGCAGGTGAACGTGCGCCAGCTCTTCGAACCCTATCGCGGTGTCAGTCTCCATCCCGATTACCGAAGGCCTCGTCAGCAGCGTCGCGCTCATGGTATACCCCCCGGACGACCTGGCGAGATAATCATCGCGACGCTCTCAAATCCGGCGTCTATAAGCGATGAGAACGCCTCTATCATATAGGGCATGGCTGCAGCCATAAGAAAAAAACCTACGAGTATCGAAATTGGAAAACCTTCTGTGAGCAGGTTGATCTGCGGGGCTGCCTTGGAAAGAAGACCTGTCGTAACCGATACGAGCAGCAGCGTACCAAAGATTGGAAACGCCAGAATGAGAGCGTTCTGAAACAGGGAGCCAATTGAACCAGCGACGTAGGCCAGGTAGTCAGCTTGCCGCGTAAGCAGATCGGCTGCGCGTATAGACTGGAAGCTTCCCCTGACGCCAAGCAAAAACAGCCGCTGGAATCCGCTGGTATTAACGAACACGAACATGGCAACGAGGTTGAGAAATTGCCCAATAACCGGAATTTCTATCTGCGCGAGCGGGTCATACGTCTCCGATGCTCCAAAGCCCATCTGCAACGAGAAGAATTGCCCCGCGGTTGAGAACGCGTTGAATACCATGGTGAGGAAAAACCCCATGATAATGCCTATCATCGCTTCGCCGACTATCATGCCAACAAAGGCTCCGCCGGTAGCGGGCATGGGATAGCCAGCCTCGCGAATCCAGGGGAACACCGCGGCCGCGGCGAAAGCCGACAAGCCAACCTTGGCCACCTGCGGAATACCCTCACCAGAAAGCAACGGCGCCGTTTCTACGAGCGCTATGACCCGTACGAGAATGATGAAAAACAAGTCGGCGTTGGCTACGAGCTCGCTGAGCACGCCAAACCGCCTTTCATCCAG
>JAFGUM010000543.1 GCA_016938515.1 Spirochaetales bacterium
AGGTACATGACGCCCTTCTGGTCGCATATTGCTTCCACCTTGACCATCTCGGCGGTGCCGGAACCCAGGTTCTGGATGGCCAGGCGCAGGTCTATCACCTCGTTGATGTCTACCATGCCGTTGGGTGAGGCCGAACTCGACTCCACCACGGCGAACTTGGCTACGGTCAGCGCCGGCTTGCTCATCGCCACTGTCGGGATGAGTAGTCGCTTGCCCGTTACCTTTACCTTGAAATTGGGCTCGGTTACCTTGATGTCAACGTAGGCGTCACCGTCTTTGAGGTCCATGCTGCCTTCGAGGGTTATGGTTACTTTTTGCACGCCACCGCTTGCGGCAATGGTGGGAACGGTAATTTTCTTGGGTACGCTGACGCCAGCGGCCGTACACGTGGGTTCAACGTAGACGTTGCGGCCATCTCCGGGGCCGAGGTTGCGTATCAGGAAGGTAAGGTCTGTCTTTTTTCCGCCTTCTATACGCGGCACCGCTACCTTGATGTCCTCGATGGACAGTACCGGAGGCATCGTAACTGGTCCGTCGGCAACCCTGGCATCATACTCAGCCGGAGCTACCCTGAGGTCGGTGGCCGATTCTACGCGGTACGAATTCTCGTCGCCGGTGTCCCACTTGACTCGTACCCAACCCGAAGACGATGGCTCCGTCTTGATGGTGCCGAGCTTGCCGGGTCCGCCGTCCTGATCATCCCACTTCCAGTCTTTACCCCGCACGACGCGTAGCCCGACTTTTGCCAGTTCCTTGGTTACGTCGGCTCCAGGCATGGGTTCGTCTGAGCTTGGCATCACCACCAAGCCGCCAGAGGACGCCACCGCGAGGTCAAAGGCGCTTTCTACCCGGTACGAGTTTTCATGTCCATTGTCCCACAGAACGCGCACCCAGCCAGTAGACGATGGTTCTGTTTTAATGGTCCCCAGCTTGCCGGGGCCGCCGTCCTGGTCTTCCCACTTCCAGTCCTTGCCGCGTACTACGCGCAGCCCCACTTTCGCTATATCCTTGGTAACGATGGCGCCAGCGACGGCTCCCGAGGGCGCTGCCGCCAGGTCGAATGAACTTTCTACCCGGTACGAGTTTTCGTGCCCGTTGTCCCATTTGACGCGCACCCAGCCCCCGGAGGGAGCTTCAATAATGGTGCCGAGCTTGCCGGGGCCGCCGTCCTGGTCTGACCACTTCCAGTCTTTGCCACGTACCACGCGCGTACCTACCGTGGCGAGGTCTTTGGTTATGACGGCTCCTGGTGCGACGCTCCCCGCCACCGCTCCTACTGGCACGATCTGGCCAGGCTTGTACGAAGGCGCGGGGGCGATCTTGGCGATAGCCGCCTGCATGTCTACGGCCTTGGCGCCGGTGGATTTGTGCGCCGCTACGACGCTGTTTACGCTGGACAGAGCCGCGGCGTACGCCGATTCGGGAATCTTGCACAGGCCAAACGACCAGTACGTCGTCGATTCTGTCGTCTTGCCGTCAGACGACGTGCTGTAGCTCAGTATCTTGAGCATGTACGACTCGGTACTGCTCCGCGATGACAGGTAGTTGGCCATGGCTGTTGCCATCTCGCCGGCGGCTGTGCGATCCACGTCCTGTGCGCTGCTTACCGCGCTCAGGGCCAGTGATCGTATGCCTTCGTTGATGATGGAA
>JAFGUM010000544.1 GCA_016938515.1 Spirochaetales bacterium
CGTCGACCACGAAATAGTAGCCAACCTCGAAGCCGACTGTGCGGCCCGCGTCGCCCGCATCGACTCCCGCGCGCCGCGGCGCGTCCTCATGTCCATTGGCGGCGCCGGAGCCCAGCTCGACCTCACCGTTGAACTCGTCAGGAGCATCCTGCCGCTCGTTCGCGATGGGCTCGCTGCCCTGTACCTGAATTTTGGCGACCACGCCGGCGTCAAGGAGCGGTTCGACGCGCAGATGACAACGGTCGATCCCGCCTGGGCCGGGCTTACTACGCAGCACGTCGGCGACTGGGCGGAGGCGCGGGCCTTCGCGCAGGCGGCGCTGTCCGGTTCGGTCCGGGGCGTTCATGAGTTCCTGAACGCCGACAAGTACGCCGCGGTCTACGCTACCAACCTGCTGATGCGCAGCGCCGACGTACTCGTTACCAAGCCCAGCGAGCTGGCGTACTACCCCGTGCCCAAGCTGATGACCAAGCGTATAGGCGGGCACGAGCGCTGGGGGGCGATACGCGCCGCCGAGCTGGGCGACGGCACCTTTGAGATGGGCAGCACGGCTGCGGCAGCCCAGGCTCTGCGCGTGATGCTCGTGGAGGATGACATTCTGCGCCTGCAGATAGACGCCCTCCTGCGCAACGCCAAGATCGGCGTCTACGACGGCTGTTACCGCGCCGTGGATTTTGCGCTGGAGCGGCGAGCAGCCGGCCGGAAGCCCGGCGCTTAGTTAGCCAGCCTTTTTTCGCCTGAGAGAGCGCGCAGGTCCGTCAGGTCCTGGCTCGCTTCGAGAACGCCCAGGTATTCTCCTTCCGGAGAGCGCAGCGCGAAGTATTCTATATGGATGAACCTGCCCTGCATCTGTATCCAGAAGGCTTCGCGGTCTTTGGCGCCGGAGCGGAACGACTCGATGATGGCTACCACGCGCCCGACGCTCGAGCCTGGGTGGCAGTTGCGAACGTCGCGGCCGATGATAGCGGGGCTTCTCGGGAAGATGCGGTGCGGCGAGTCGGAGAACCACCGCACCTTGTCGTCGGCGTCCACCCAGGTCATGTCCACCGGCAGCGCCGAGAACATAGACGCGAGCACCTTGTTAGGTAGTGCACCGGTACGGCCGGAGAATCCAGCAGGAGGCGTGGCCGGGTTCTCCTCCCGTGTCGCCTGTGCTACACCAGAACCCTCAAAGCGAGCCAGAGAATCCGGTGACAGGAATGCGTACCCGTACTCATCTGCCTGCTCGAACAAGTGCTCGCTGTCGGCAGGCTGTACCAGGTCGTACAGCACGGGGAACAGCGCGTAGCGCTCGCGGAAGATGTTGGCGTTGAGGTCAAAGTACAGGCGGCCGATTGCCTGGTTGAGCCGCTCCGGGTTGAACGACTCGTCCCCCGCGCTGAGTACCGCGTCAAGCTCGCGCCTCACATCCTTGAGGCCGCGCCGCGCATCGTCGTGGATGTCCCACATCAGGCGCACGCAGCGGTATTCCGGGTAGTGCGCTTCGAACCACGGGAACAGCACGTTTTCCTTTTTACGGTAGTGAATTTCAATCGCCGCCAGCTCGTCGAGCAGGGATAACAAGCCTCGAGCCGCGGCGAGTCGCTTTTCCGCGCCATGCTCTGCTGTTTCGGTCTCATTGATCGCCCTGGACAGCGCCTTGCCGCGGTCGAGCGCCTCGGATAGGCCGTCGTTTTCTGCCAGTAGCGACGAAAAAAAGCGTTCCCCCGCCGGGGGCCTGCACTCAACCCGCTTGAGTGACGAGGCGAGCAGGTTGACGAGCCTCGAGACGGCCGGCTTGAGCAGCGCAAAGTCATCACCCCTGTCCACCGCTGCGTCCACGACCGCGACGAGGTCTTCCGGCCGCGCGCTGTCTATCAGGGGCTTGGCTACGCGCGCGGCTTCTGCGCTGCCCCCCGCCAGCATCGCGTCGAGCAGCACCAGAAATCCAGCTTTCCTCGTCGCGCTGTTCTCGATAGCTTCCGACATTATTACCCCCAGACTCCCACTTAAAGGCGCGCATCCCAACTATTAGATGATAGCATACGCTAAAACTGTGACGCGAGTGTGGCGTAGTATGTGCCTAACGAAGCGATAGATCAAATTATGACACGCCGCGGCATCAGGTTGAAAAGATATTAGCCAGAACCTGTAACGATTTTACTTATACAATGCGACAAATTCTTGAGGCAATAATACCTTTAGCTCTGACATTTTATAATCATCAATATTTCTAGTTACAATTATATCGCATTGATTGCTTGCAGCACAATAATTCTGAACACCATCCTCAAAATCGATAAATTGTGAAGCTAATGCTTTTACAATATTGTCATGATCCACAGGTATAATTGAAAGATATTTTATTATTGTATTTATAAATATCTTGGCTTTATCACTCGAACTCAATTTTCTCAGTACATAGTATATATTCGTTACACTATTAGAAGAAATCACGCCAAATGCCAAACCGCTCTCAATGATAGACAATGCTTCATTACTAGAATCAACAAACGGAATCCTTCCAGTTGCCACATCTAGAATAACATCAGAATCAATAAATATTTTCTTAATCATATGTTCCGTTCCATTATAGCATTTTCAAGAAGCTCTTTATATGATTCTCCACCATACTCTTCTTTGAACATTCCTGTTATGCTATTTGTTAAAGTACCTGCAAATGTGTTCTTATCAGATTTGGAATTTTCTGTACTCGAAATAGTCATAAGATAGTCTTCTACTAATTTTGAAACGCTTCGACGCTTTCTTTGAGCATAGCTTTTTGCTTTTAATACCACATCTCGATCTATTGTAAGCGTGAGCTTTGTAAGCATACGATCCTCCTACACGTATAATATATATCAGAA
>JAFGUM010000545.1 GCA_016938515.1 Spirochaetales bacterium
ATGACGAAGATCAACACAGGTACGAGGAGCTCAGGGGCGGGGGACAGTCCGAAGCTCGCTCGTTCGCGGAACGGTTGCTTGCGGTTTCGCCTGGAACCGTACACGTGCAGGCGGTACGGATGCGGGAAAACGAACCAGGGCTTGAGACTTTTTACCGTTCATGGAAGGCAAAAGGTGCCACGGTAATAGTCCAGAAATATGATTCGTTCGCGGGATGCCTACCCGATAGAACCGTAGCGGATTTGTCACCCCTCGAGCGTTCTCCGTGCAGGCACCTCGCGCGGGATTTGTCTGTACTGATAGACGGTAGTATTCCCCCGTGCAAGCACGCACTCGTTCCTGGCAATGCGGGAACGCTGGCCTACGCGGAGTCTATGGGCAACGCCTTTGACGAGGGGCTCGCCGCAGCCTGGGATCGCATGGGCGCGTGGTACGAGCGGCACCTGAGGGCAGACTATCCAGAACCCTGTGGGAAGTGTGATGAATACCATACCTTTAACGCTTGATTCGTGCCGTCCAACGTACACGGTACTCGGCGGCGGTCGGGGATCGTCGTGCAAGGATGGATTCCCGGTTAGCGTGCTTCTGCTAAACAGGGGGCCGCGTCTGTACCGTGGCACGGTACTACAGGAATTGGTCAAAGTAGGTTTTGATTCCATCGTTTCCATAGAGGGGCTTGCCGATACGCCAGAGCTTGAAGCCATAGCGGCCAGGTTTCCGCAAGTGCGCTTTGTATGCCTCGACGACAAGGCCAACCTGGGCGTTCAGATGAACATTGGCGTTCGTGAATCGTGCGCGCCGTACGTCCTCGTAGTATGGAACGACATGAGGCTCGCTACGAGCACTCTATCCAGCAGATTCTTCGACCGCGTTGTGGAGCTTGACGCCGCCTGTCTTGTGCCGACTCTCAGCGATCAGTCGGGTTCGCACGTGCCTTCCATCAGCCATCCCGCGCAGTCTGGCTCGGCGTTCAGGATAGTGCAGCTGCCACCGAGAAAAGACGGCGAGAAAGCGCTCTACCCGTTTGATGCCTGTGGAATCTACTCGAGGGAAAAATTCGCGATGCTCGGCGGATTTGACTGGACCATGTCCAATCCGTACTGGCAAAAGCTGGACTTTGGGCTTCGCGCGTGGCTGTGGGGAGAGTCAATCCGTTACGCTCAGGCATTGAAGCTGAATTATGACTCCACGCCTCCATCCGACGATACGACGCCCGATGCCGATTATGGGCGGTTCTGGTTCAAGAATCTGGCGCCGGTGTATCGTGGTGATTCCGCCACGCTGCCAGGTTCAAGATTCTGGAGTTACCTGTTCAGGGCGCGCCAAGGCCTCAGCACGGCATTTGAGGAGTTCAAAGCCGCCAAAACCTGGGTCGCGGCGTGCTCGTACCGCTTCAAGGAAGACGCGGCGCGCCTCGCCGACCTCTGGGATCCCCTGGCGTGAATCGCGACAAGCGTACCGGTGTACTAGTTCAGATGCGTCTGGATTCTACACGATTGCCTGGCAAGGCATTGCTGCCGCTTGGCAACTCGACCATGGCGGGTATCGTCATGCGCAGACTGCGTGGCATAGGTTCCGACGAATATATCCTGGCTACCGATGATGCGGGCGCGGCTGCTCTGGCTGGCATGGCCCGGGACGAGGGGTTTTCTGTATTCGCGGGGCCAAAAAACGATGTGCTGGCACGATTTATGATGGCAGCAGACGCTTTTGGCCTCGAGCGGATAGTACGAGCGACTGGAGACAACCCGTTCGTTTCGGTGAAGCTGGCCGAAATCGCCCTTGATGCGGCCAGGGAAACTGACAGTGAGTATACGGCGCTTACGGGTATGCCAGTGGGCATGGGAGTAGAAGTGGTATCCGTGGCGGCGCTTCGCAGAGCCGCGGAGGCCGCGCGA
>JAFGUM010000546.1 GCA_016938515.1 Spirochaetales bacterium
CGCGTGTACTCCTGTATCCTCTCCAGATGCTTTCCCGTCTCTTCGTCCCTGTATTCAGTAAGCTTGGCGAGGCTCAGTATGGCTACCTTCTGCGCGTCGGACTCATTGGCGAGAGACTCTTCCAGCTGGCTGTACAATTCGCAGTACTGAAGGGTTTTGGAAATGTGCGACGCGGCGCTCGTCAGCAGATGGATATCGTCCTGGGTGTAGATGTCGTCATCGCGCTTTCTGCCGAGTGACAGTACCAAGCTACCGGTGCCTTGCCGGCCGAGCGGCAGGGCGACACCGCCGGTCTGGCTGTGGTCTACCATGGACAGCGTGGCGGGATAGGAGAACTCAAGCGTTCGTGTATCGCCATCAGTCTTGATGAACTGGATGGTGCTGGGATCGAAGGCAAAGACGAGTGACGTTGAAACTACGGGAAATACCGACGAGCTGCGGTATATGCCCGTTAGCTCCTGCTCCATCTCTAGTAGTATCTGCCTCGTGTCCTTGTGTCCCTTGTGGAGAATGCCCGTAACCAGGGAATCCAGCCTCAGGTATACCGTCGGTGAAAGCAGCGCGGTAAGGAGGAGGATGAGGTACAGTTCAAGAGTCAGCGTCGACTCAAAGAACAGCATGAATACTACAGAATAGAGAATGGTAAACGCGAACGCCAGAAAGAACAGCACTATAAACCTGTTCAGGAACCTGTCTATGTCAAAGAGGTTGAACCGTACTACACCAATTCCGACGAAGACAGGGAACAGGAGAATGCTGAAATTGGCTATGGTGCTGAAGACGATAAGGCTGCTTGACAGCATGTCCATATACAATACCAGCGTGAACACGAACACGATGTACGGCACGAGGCTCAGCGTGATACCCGCTATAAGCCAGTGCAGCTTGCGGCGGCCCCCAGCGGTGGCCGCGTGGTATTGCTTGATCAGCAGGCTGATTATGTATATGAGGGATACGCCCAGTACCGTGTGTATGAAGTAAATGGCGGGGCCATAGAAAGTCAGGATCCGCGTAACTATCAGCGCGTATTTGGCGCACAGGGCGAGCACGGGCAGCCATATCAGCCTGGACGACTTCAGGTTGGGGGTCGAGGGGAAGCGGCGCACAAAACCCGCGAGAAATATGACGGCCGCGACGCC
>JAFGUM010000010.1 GCA_016938515.1 Spirochaetales bacterium
ATTACAAGGAGTGGTGATGATAGAGAAACCCGTAATAAGCGCGGCGGAAGCCGCCGCCATGGTTAAACCCGGCCACGTCGTCCACATCGGCGGCTTCCTCGGTTGTGGCAATCCGGACGCGCTCGTCGCGGCTCTCGTCGATTCTGGAACAAAGAACCTGACGCTGGTCTGCAACGACACCGGCATCTACAACGAAGCCAAGGGCATCGACAACGGCCCCGCGCCTCTCATCAGGGCAAAAGCCTTCAAGACCATCATCGTGTCGCACATAGGCACGAACCCTGAGACGCAGCGGCAGATGAACGCCGGTGAATCAGAGGTCGTACTGGTGCCGCAGGGAACGCTGGCAGAGCGGATCAGGGCTGCCGGAAACGGCCTGGGCGGCATTCTTACGCCCACCGGCGTTGGCACCGAGGTGGAAGAAGGCAAGCAGAAGATAACGCTCAAAGGCAAGGACTTCCTGCTCGAGGTGGCGTTGCCCGGCGACGTCGCGCTGATAAAGGCGAAAAGAGCGGACAAGGCGGGTAACCTCGTCTACTCGAAGACGGCGCGCAACTTCAACCCCATCATGGCTACCGCGTGCCAGACCGTCATCGTCGAGGCCGAGGAAATCGTCGAGATTGGCGAGCTGGATCCCGACCAGGTACACACGCCGAGCATCTTCGTTGACTTTATCGTGCAGGCAGAGTGAGGGAGTCCATGATCGAATACGTAGAGAACAAGCAGATAATCGCGCGCAGGATAGCGCGTTTCTTCAAGTCCGGTGATGTCGTCAACCTGGGCATCGGCCTGCCGACGATGGTTGGCAACTTCGTGCCCGAAGGCGTTACCGTGATCCTGCAGTCGGAGAATGGCCTGATGGGACTGGGACCCGCCCCCGAGAAGGGCCATGAGGACAAGGACCTGACAAACGCGGGCGGTATGCCCGTTACCGTGCTTACAGGCGGGTGCTTTTTTGACTCCGCTACCAGCTTTGGCATCATACGCGGTGGGCACGTGGATTTTACCGTGCTCGGGGTGCTCGAGGTGGACCAGGAGGGCAACCTGGCCAACTACAAGATACCGGGCAAGATGGTACCGGGCATGGGCGGGGCGATGGACCTGGTCGCCGGCTCCAAAAAGGTGATAACGGCGACGACTCACCTGGAAAAATCAGGCACATCAAAGCTGCGCACGCGCTGCGCGCTGCCGCTGACGGCTGCCCACGAGGTGGATATAGTCGTTACCGACGTAGGCTACTTTGACGTACACGACGGGGCTTTTCATCTGCGCGAGTACTTCGCGCCGTACACGCCCGAGTGGATAGTGGAACATACCAACGCCACCGTTGTCGTCGATCCGGGCTGTTTCGAGTTTGCGTGATATAAGGGCGGATAAGCCCGCAAACTGACCCGCCACAGCACGCGGCGGGTCAGTACAGATTAATTCAGGTAGGCGCCCGGAGGAATCTGGTCGCCGTACTTGTCGCTAGCCGCGCGAATCGTTTTGATAGCGTTATCCCAGTACTCGAAAATCTCTGGAGGGGTGCCTGGATCCATCTTGGCGTAGAACGCCTTGGTGCGTTCCAGTTTCTCTATCCACTTGCCGCAGCGGAAGGTAAAGAGGTACCTGTAGTCTGCCTCGGAGAAATCTTCGCGTAGGTGCTTGGCAAACAGGGCTTTGAGGTCGTCGTATTTGGGAATCTTGCCGGTGGGCGTGTTTAGCGCGTCGTACTCGCCATGGATGCGGCCTTCAGCCCAGTGCAGCCAGACCTTTTTAGCCAGCTTGCTCGTTACGAACGATCCGTCTGGCCTGCGCATGAAGTAGTTGTTGCTGAACACCCTGGGCGCTTGCCTGACGCTCTCCCCGAATTTGATGTTGTTGACGGTGTAGGCGCCGAGCGGGTAGGAGACGAAATCCATGTTGGCCATTGGGCTGGGCGTACGCACGCCTTCGGCGCCTATGGTCGCGCTCGTCGTCTCTGACTCGAGCGTAGCAGCCTTGAGAAGGATGCCGTCCTTCCAGGTAGGCGACTCCTCCACCGGTACGGAGGTGTCGCTGTCGCGCCCGCCGTACAGGATGCCCTCTACCTTGACGCCGTTCTTTGCCTCAAAGCCTTCCTTGTCTATATTGGCCAGGTAGTCAAGCCTCATCGTATAGCGCGCGTTGCCGTGCGCCAGCCCCACTTCTTTGCCGCTTTCGTCCTTGACGCCCTGCTTCCATGCGCCAAAGTGGTTGCGCCCTTCGGTGGGGGCTTGTACGCCCATGCCCAGCCAGTACGGCTTGTTGTCGGGCCCGCGCAGGACGTTTGAGAAGATGATCTCCTGATCCTTCATCAGGTTTTCAAATATCAGCGGGTCGTCCTTTGCGTTTACATCCTGGATGATGCCGAACATGCCAAACTCGACGTTGACCGCGCGGAACTCACCACCAATGTTGCGGAAGTACGCTATGTCGTCACCTACTATACGTTCACCCGGTATCATCGCGGTGCTCG
>JAFGUM010000091.1 GCA_016938515.1 Spirochaetales bacterium
CGCGCTGAGGCGCTTGGATTGCTCGACACAATACTTGATTCTGGCGTCTCGGTAGAGCAGTTTGTCTCAGACGCCGTGTCCTTTACCAGGTCTTTGCTGTTCATCGCCAGCGGCGTGGAACGGGAGAGTCTCTTAGGGGCACCGCGATCGTCGTTTCCCGCTGATCTCATCGTAGCGCTCGATCCTCCCCGCCTGGAAAAGATGCTCGCGAGCTTCTTCGATCTGTATCGTGATATGCGGTACAGCGTCAATCCGCGATGGGAACTTGAGCTGGCCATTTCGAGGTTGTGCGTAATTGGCGACTACATATCGCCGGTAGAGTTGGCGCGAACCATTCGCGCGATGAAAGCAGCTATAGAAGGTGGCACCGCTCCTGGTGCGGCTGCGATAGGAGCCGCTCTGGGTTCAGGGAAGGTGGCGGCTGTTGTTGAGGGTAGTATCGAGGTAGAAGAAGCTGGTCCCGCGGCTCCCCTCATCAGCCATGATGGAAACCTTGACGTAGAAGAGCTCAAGGTGGCGCTTACGTCTTCTGTTGGCAAGAACAGGGTAGTGTTGTCTACCTGTCTGCAACGATCTGGAACCTGGAGCGTGCAGGGAGACAAGCTCGTTATTCCCTGTGCCAATGGGTACGACGCTGGAGCCGTTCTTGCTGAGGCTGGCTTGCTGGCGAAAAAGGCGCTGGAGATAAGTGGAAGGCCGCTCAGGATAGAACCACGTGCCATGGAATCCCCCGATCAGGCTGCTCCCGTTCCTGCTGGAAGTGACGGAGATGGTGACGATGACGGAGACGATGGGCCTGTTGACGCGGTAAGCATGGTAGAGCGGGTGTTTCGTGGTCGTCGCATCGGCGAATCCAGGCCCGCTACATCCGCTTCGAGGGACGACTACCCAGAGTAACGGTGAATGGAGACGATATGGACTTGAACGACGTGATGAAGATGCTCAAAGACCCACAGGCGTTGCAGAAGCAGGCTACCGAAGCCCAGGCGAGGATGGCCGCCATCAGCGTCGTTGGATCATCGGGCGGAGGGATGGTACGAATCACCATGAACGGTACCATGGATATGCTGGCTATCGAGATAGCCCCAGAGGCCATAGATCCCGAAGATTCTGGCATGCTGCAGGATCTGATCAAGGCTGCGCACAACGATGCTGTTGCGCGCGCCCGCGAAGCTTTGCAGACTGACGTTGCCAGGACTATGGGGTCGCTGCCGGGATTTGGCGCTTGAAAGCCCTGGAAGACCTCGTCAGCATCCTGTCGCGGCTTCCTGGCATCGGTCGCAAGAGCGCGGCGCGTATAGCTTTTCATATCTTGAAAGCTGATGACCAGTACGTGTCGTTGTTGACAGAACGTATCAATAGTCTGAAAACGAGCGTCCGGTTCTGCTCGGTGTGTGGTTCGTATACTGAAGAAGATCCGTGCCCCATCTGCTCCTCACCCGTCAGGGATACAACCCTCCTGTGTGTCGTTGAACAAGCGCAGGATGTGCTGACAATAGAAGCTTCAAGAGAATATCGCGGTGTGTACCACGTACTTGGAGCGCTGATATCTCCTCTGGATGGGATTGGCCCGGCGGCGTTGAAGCTGGATCGGCTGGTGGACAGGGTGCGTGAACAGCGGGTTACCGAAGTCATCATCGCGACCAATCCCACGGTAGAAGGCGATACGACAGCGCTGTACGTAAAGAAGGTTCTTGATGGAAGCGGCGCCAGGGTAACCCGTCTGGCCACGGGAATACCCGTGGGTGGTGATCTTGAGTACGCGGATAGGCTAACCCTGGCGAGGTCGTTCCGGGGACGGGTGGATTTGTAGAATCATCGCGCGGGA
>JAFGUM010000092.1 GCA_016938515.1 Spirochaetales bacterium
GCTGATCTGCCGGAAGAGAAGGTAGCTGAAATGATAGTATCCGGCGAGATACTGCTCGAAGCTACGGGTACGAGAGTCGGACGGGTAAACGGCCTGGCCGTACACGATCGCGGTTACTACGCCTTTGGCATGCCAGCGGTTATTTCGGCGCAGGTGTCACCGGGCGAGTCTGGCGTCATCAACATAGAGGGAGAATCCGGGCTGTCAGGTGAAATCTACGACAAGGCGGTGCTCATCGTAGAAGGCTTCCTGCGTAGCCGCTACGCCCGCGACTTTCCGCTGGCGGTGTCGGCGAGCATCTGTTTCGAGCAGTCGTACACGGCTATCGAGGGCGACTCGGCGTCGTCTACCGCGGTGTATGCCCTCCTCTCGGCCATTGCCGGCGTGCCGCTCAGGCAGGACATAGCGGTAACCGGCTCGATGAACCAGATGGGTCAGATACAACCGGTTGGTGGCATAAACGAAAAGATAGAGGGTTTCTACCATATTTGCAAACGAGCTGGCCTTACCGGCACGCAGGGCGTCATGATACCAAGGCAGAATATCGTAAACCTCACGCTGTCAAGGGAAGTACTAGAAGCGCTTCGGTCTGGGGACTTTTCACTCTACGCGGTATCATCTATAGACGAAGGCATCGAGGTACTGACAGACAGGCACCCCGGCGAGCTGGACAACCGCGGGCGTTTCCCCGCGGGTAGCTTCAACGCGATGGTAGCCGACGAGATGCTGCGGATGGCCCGCACCATAAAGGAATACAGAGAATGAAAACATCACTGGCAACAATAACCATACTGGCGGTGAGCCTGTCGCTGGCCGTCTCATGCGGTGGCACTGACTCAGCGGACAAACCGGCGGCGCCTGCGCCCTCAACCCAGGCTGACACCCAGACGACGCCTGCAGAAACAGCAGCAACAGCGGCCGCGCCGGCAGCGTCTGAGCAGGCTGCAACGACATCACCCGGGCAGGGAGCCGAATCGGCTCCCACAGAGACTACCCCCACCGAAACAGCTGGCAGTACCTCGCAGGGGAGCCCACAGGCTAGCTCCCCGGCGTCGGCGGCGCCCGTTACCCAGCGCGAACTAGGTGAAATTGTCTTCGCAGAAGGCTCCGTGAGCATACACCGCGCTGGAGCCCAGCCAGAGGCCGCGGACATTGGCTCCATAGTCAGGCAGTACGACGTGCTGGTAACCGGCCCCAAGAGCAGAGCCGAAGTAGACCTGGGCTCGGGCAGCGCGGGCGGCGCTTCGGTCAAACTAACAGAAAACACGGCGTTCTACTTTGATACCAAGGAGCTGGGAGAAGCCGAGCGTAAAACGGTACTGCAGCTGCTTACCGGCGCTCTTGCCATAAAGGTGGACAAGCTGGCCAACGGCTCGTTCTCGGTGGCCACCGAGCAAGCCGTACTCGGCGTGCGTGGCACCGTCTTCATCGTCGACACGGTACCCGACGGCTCGTTGCTCGTCACCTGCGACTCCGGAGCCGTGGCGGTAAGCGCGGACGGCTCGACTACTACGGCAAAACCCGGCGCCGTAGTGGAATTGCCGCAAGCCGGTGACCTCCGCCTGCTGGCGGTGGAACCCGCCGACCTCTCTTCGTACCGCGGCGAGTGGCGCGTTGACGCGTATAAAAGCTTCGCGTCCAGGGCGCTTTCGTATACGTCGGCGTACGCTGCGACTATAGAATCCGGCAAGCCAGCCTTTGAAGCGGCGCTGGCCAAACTGGACGCGCAGAA
>JAFGUM010000547.1 GCA_016938515.1 Spirochaetales bacterium
AACGCCTCCCCGGTTCATGTACAATAGGATCGTTCTGTACCTGAAAACCGCGAGGAGAACCAGCGATTTCATGACGACGCATGTACACGCGGATACTACGCCGACAACCAGCACCCGCACCGCTTCCCGCGCTCTCACCGAGTCTGTACACGCGCGACTGCGTGACGCAATCATGAGCGCGGAGCTCAGGCCAAACAGGCGGCTCGTTGAGAATGAGCTGGCCGCCTGGCTCGGTGTATCGCGAACTCCTGTTCGGGAAGCACTGCTTCGCCTCGAACAGGAAGGCCACGTAGCACGGGCGCGCGGCTGGATAGTCAGGGAATACGCGCCCGAAGACATCAGGGAACGCCTCGAGTGTCGCCTGGCCATAGAAGGATACGCCGCCAAGCTGGCGGCGGAACGAAGAACGCAGTCCCAGGTTGACGAACTCTGGAGCATGCACGAGGCCATGGTACACCCCGGCACGCCCAGGCAAAAATTCAACGAGCTCAACGACGCCTTTCACCACGCTATAACGGCAGCCGCGGTAAACCCCATGCTTTCTGCCTTCCACGCGCAGACAAAGATGAACTACTGGGATCTGAGCTTTCCCGTGGTGTTTTCCCCGGAGGACGCTGCGACCGTAACCGGACAACACGCCGAACTCGTAGACGCCATAGAGGCACGGGATGGAGAGAGAGCCGAACGGATAGCCAGAGAGCACGTACGGCTGACCCTGCGCGTTATTTTAGCGGAGCTGGAGCTACGCTACCGGGGCTTCAGGCGCTGACTCACTCGCTACGGGGTATAAGGCGCCGAACTATCCCCTCGCAATCGGCAGCACTCATGAATTTGGGCACCGGATACAGAGGATGAGCTTCACGGAGCGCCCGCTTCACTATGAGAGGAATATCAACGTCCTGCACCTGGGGGAGCGTTTCAGGAATACCCATCTGCTTGTTCATCCGACGTATCGCCGCTATAAACGCGGCCGCGTTTTCCGCATCTGAGCGCCCGGACGACGCTACGCCAGCAACGGTAGCCAGACGAGCCAGTGGCGCATGGATCGCCTCGCCAAAGAAATCGAGCACGTACGGGAGTATAACGGCGTTTGCAAGGCCATGGGGAACACCATAAATCCCGCCCAGATTGTGGGCTATGGCGTGAACATAGCCCACGTACGCCCGTGTAAACGCTATTCCCGCGTAGAACGACGCACGAAGCATGTTGGCCCTCGCCTCAAGATTGGCCCCGTCGCGCCATGCCGTCTCAAGGTTGGCAAAGATGAGCGCTACTGCCTGTTCGGCTTTCTGCCGTGTATCCGGCGTGTTGCTCCTGCCAATGTACGCTTCAACCGCGTGCGTCAGCGCGTCCATACCGGTAGTAGACGTAATGGCGGGAGGCAACCCTATGGTCAGCTCCGGATCCAGCACAGCGTACGGAGGAATAAGTTTGGGGTCGTTGATGGCGTACTTCTCATGGGTCGCCGGATCCGTTATAACCGCGGCAACCGTCGTCTCTGAGCCCGTACCGGCGGTGGTAGGCACCGCGAAGACGACCGCTGGCTTTCTCGTCACCTTGAGCAAGCCACGCATGCTCGCTATGCTCTTGCGCGGATTGCCAACCCTGGCAGCGCAACCCTTTGCGCAGTCCATTGACGATCCCCCGCCAAACGCAACGATAGCCTGGCACGAATCAGTTTTGTAGAGGGCGAGCGCGTCTTCTATATTCTGGATCGTCGGATTTGCCTGGGCTCCGTCGAACAGCGAATACGCCACGCCAGCATCTGTCAGGCTCGCAAATAGACCGTCGAGCAGTCGAGCGGCCATCAAGCCCTTGTCGGTAACGATGAGGACACGCGAGAATCCTTTGGCTAGTATAAATTCGGGTGCGCGTCGTAGTGCACCTG
>JAFGUM010000548.1 GCA_016938515.1 Spirochaetales bacterium
AAAGCCGATTGTAGGCCCCGGTTTGCCGGAGGAGTAGGTGGCGAGGAAGGCTGTACCGAGCCCGGCCACGGGCGTCTCTACGGTAAAGCCCTTGTCCCTGGCTTCCTGAACGAGGAACCCGCACGCCCAGTGCTCGTGCAACCCAAGCTCAGGGTGCGCGTGAATCGACTGGCTGACGCGGATGATGTCGTTCCGCAGGCGCTCTACATTGTCCTGTACCTTCGTGCTGTACTCGCCGCTTCGTGGCCTCATGCTGGACCTCCTGTACTGCCTGTGGGGGACTCATACCCGTACAGACAGTCTAGTTCCTCTTCTCTCCCTGTCAAGCAGAGGCGGAGTCTCCGATATTGTCCCTGAGTTTGCCCAGGAACTTGCTCATCTCTTCGTGATCGCGATCCTTGATGATGTGCGTCAGGTAGGCCAGCTGCGAGTTTATCAGTTCCAGGCGGCGGATCGTATGCGGGTTGAACATGATCTCCGCGAGCAGCCTGTCGTCCTCGGCTAAAAGACCCCGGGCAATTTCCATGTGCTTTCTAAAGTTGGTGCCCGGCGCATCGAGACGCTTCATGCACGCGGCGAAGACCATCGTCGACGCGAATGGTGTTCCAAGTGAGTACGCTACGGTCTGATCATGGCCGTCGAAACTGTCCTCGAACACCGTAATGCCGCGCTCTTCGTAGAAGCTTCTCCAGAACGCTTTGCCGGTTATGAGAGACTCAGAGATTATTACCGCGTTTTGCTCGCTCAGGTTGCGCGCGTCTGTATAGGTTGGGCCGAACATCGGGTGCGTAGACACGAACGGTCTGCCGGTAGACGCGTACCAGGCGCCGAGCGCGGTCTTTACAGACGCGATGTCAGACAATACGCACGTTGCCGGCAGGAAGGGTAGCGCCGATTCAAATACATCTATGGTCATGCCGAGCGGCGCGCAGTTAAGCAGCAATTCCGGCGCCATCGCCCTGAGTTCTTCGAGTGATCCGAGCGTCCTGGCTTCTCCTGAGCCCGCGGGGTCGTACGTCGCTACGTCGTGCTCGAGCGCCAACTCGGTGGCGAGCCACGAACCCATTTTGCCGGTACCGAGTACAGCTATGCGCATTTACAGCTTCCTTTCGTTGTAGCAGCCGAGCAGCCTGAAATCCCGAACGCTCTCCCTTGCCTTGATGATGGCGGCGGCGACACCGTCATCCTGGTCAGAGCCGTCAAAGTCTATGAATATGGCGTAATCGCCGGGCTCATTGGGTACGGATTCTATGCGGGTCAGGTTTATGCCAGATTTGGCGAATATCTCAAGCACACCGAAGAGCGCGCCAGCCTTGTCGTTGGTAAAGAACACCGCTGAACACTTCCTGATAGCGGACGTAGCTGCGGGTTCGCCGTTGTTGACGGCATCTAGACTTACTGGGTTGGCGTCTTTTTTTGCGAGCACGAAGAAGCGCGTACGGTTTGTAGCCGCATCCTGGATGCCTTCTTTTATGATTTCCAGCCCGTACAGCTCGGCCGCAAAGCGGCTTGCTACGGCCGCGGCGCCTTTGGGCCGCTCCTCGGCTATCATGCGCGCGGCTCCTGCCGTATCAAACCAGTCTACCGCGTCGAGCTTGTTGCGCTCGAGAAAGCGGCGACACTGTGCGAGTGCTTGCCCGTGGGAATACGCCGAGCGTATCTCGCGGTGGTCCTGGCTGGGAGCCGCGAGCAGGCAGTGGACAACAGGCATGTCTACCGCCGCGACGACGCGCAGCTCGGCGGACACCAGTATGGAGTTGACCTGCCCGACGATGCCGCCGAGTGTGTTCTCCACTGGCACGACGCCGTAGTCAAGGTCACCTGAGAGCACCGCGTCGAAGACCTGGGAGAACTCCTGAAACGGTATCGTAGCGGCGTCGGGGTTCCAGGCTCGCGCCGCCGCTTCGCTGTACGCGCCGTGCATCCCCTGGAAGCCGACGAGGCTCAGGCCGCGATTCTGCACAGCCTTGCTTTCTGCCATGATGCGCGTGTACACGTCTGTGGTAAAGGCGCCGTTGGCGAGGCAGCGCGAACGCTTTTCGACCCGGTCGAGCACGTCCGCTTCGCGGGAGGAGTCGAGAGTACTGCTTTTATGCCGTCGCGTGAGCAGCCCTTTTTCCATCCGCTCGTCGAGTAGCGCGAGGATACGCGCGTCAATTCTGTCTATGTCAGCTCTGAGTGTTTCAAGGGTCATCGTGGGGTCCTTTCCGGTGACGTGGGTAATGGTTCGCCGTGAGCGCGGGCGCGCGCCTGGAGTTCGAGATCCGCCAGTACTATCGCGGTAGCTGCTTCGAGTACGACGGCGGCGCGCAGCGCTATGCACGCGTCGTGTCTGCCTGGCGCGGACAGTTTCCCGGGCGCGTCAGACGCGAAGTCCCAGGTTTCCTGGGGTTTTCCGATAGACGACGCTGGTTTCATCGCGACGCGGATCAGTAGTTCATTGCCGTTCGTTATGCCGCCGTTGACGCCGCCAGCGCCATTTTTGGCGGTGTGGCCGGCGCTGTCAACGTAGGGGTCGTTGTGCTGGCTGCCGCGCATGCGGGCGGCGGCGAAGCCATCACCAAACTCGACGCCCCGTACGCCGGGCACAGAAAACAGCGAGTTGGCCAGCAGTCCTTCTGTAGACCCGAAGAACGGTTCGCCGAGGCCGGCCCGCACACCGCGTACGCGCAGTTCCACGAGAGCCCCCGTAGAATCGCTATCGGCTGCCGCTTCCCGTACCGCGGCGTTGACGTCGGCGTTGCCCCCCGCTTCGAGGATAGTGGTCGTAAAGCCAACGCCCGCAAGCACTTTTTTTGCGATGACGCCCGCTGCTACGAGCCCCGCGGTAACTCGTCCGGAGAAGTGCCCGGAGCCTCGCGGGTCGGCGTAGCCGCCGTACCTGAGCCGGGCTGTGTAGTCCGCGTGGCCAGGCCTCGGCATAGAGACGAAGGGTGAGTAATCGCCAGAGCGCGTGTCGGTATTTTTGAATACGACGCACAGAGGCGTGCCGGTCGTACGCTCTTCATAGACGCCCGACAGCACCTCCGGTTCGTCGGCTTCGATACGTGGCGTGGTGCCCTCCGCTCCAGCGCGCCTGCGCGACAGGTCCGTGACAAAATCGTCTGCGGACAGGGAGAGGCCAGCGGGCGCACCGTCGATAATTGCTCCTATGGCCGAACCGTGCGACTCGCCGAACAGTTCCACCCTGAACAGCGTTCCGATGGCGTTCATGGCGCCCTCCGTATAAAATCACGTATTGATTCTACTGGTATGGGTTCGATGCGCACGTCTCCCACGGCCATGGGAACGGCAAAGAGCACGTCCGCGCCGATACGCTTCTTGTCAGTTGATACCGTAAGGGACACTGCGTCGCGGAAGACCGCCGGCGACAGCTCGCTGGTGTCCGGCGAAGCCCGTCTCGCGTCTTCGAGTCTAAGAGGCAATCCCAGCTGTGACAGTAGCTTCATTACCCGGGACGCGTCCACGGCGGAACCACCACGTTCGATGGCCAGTCCAAAGGCTGCGACAATACCCGTGGCTACGCACGCGCCGTGGGGCAGGCCGGTGAGCGTTTCTACACCGTGCCCTATCGTGTGGCCGAGGTTGAGCTTTCTCCTGTCACCAGCCTCGCGTTCATCACGACTCGCTATTGCCGCTTTGAACGCTATCGACTCGCGTATCATAAGCTCGAGCGAGCCACTGCCTGATACGGCGCTTTCAACAATAGACAGGTGCTCCTCCCCGGCAATGACCCCGTGCTTCACGGCTTCGGCGAATCCACAAGCCATGTCGTACTCGGGCAAGCTGGAGAGCAATGATGGATCGACGAGCACGAATCGTGGTTGCGAAAAGCAGCCAACAAGGTTTTTATAACCACGGTAGTCGATGCCGTTCTTGCCGCCCACCGACGCGTCTACCATCGACAACAGCGTTGTGGGCACGAAGCCAAAGTCGATACCACGCATCCAGGTAGACGCGGCAAAGCCAGCCAGGTCGCTGACGCTGCCGCCCCCGAGCGCGACTACTGACCAGTCGCGACCTACGCCCATGTCCAAAAAGCGACCGTACAGTTCGTCGAGGGACGCCAGGTTTTTGGCTGGTTCTCCCCTGGCAACCACGGCCAGCCTGTTTCTGGAAAACTCCGGAGGCGCGAACTCAGCGGTTTGCTCATCGGCTACGACTACCGTCCTGTCCGGGTCTACGATGTCCGCCAGATTCGATGCCGAACCGAAGCGAATCGTCGACGAACCGCGGGAACCCGTAACGACGAGTCCATCCTGTTCGTTAGCCGTGCTGCTCATAAAAAGCTATCTCCAGCCAGCTCTGCCATCGTCTTGCGCATTACGGCAAGCTTGCGCATCAGGCGGGAAAACGCTTCGGGCGACAACTGCTGGTCCTTGTCGCTCAGAGCGGAACTCGGGTCGATGTGCACCTCGATTTCCAGGCCGTCGGCGCCGGATGCCACCGCGGCGAGGCTCATCGGCTCTATGAGGCCCAGCACGCCGGTGCCGTGGGATGGGTCAACAAAAACGGGGAGGTGACTCATCGACTTGGCGGATGGCACAATTGAAAGGTCGAGTGTATTGCGCGTAAAGGTTTCAAAGCTGCGGATGCCGCGCTCGCACAGGATAACGTTGGGGTTGCCCTCGGCAAGGATATACTCAGCGCAGTTGAGCCACTCTTCCAGCGTTGAATACATGCCCCGCTTGAGCAGTATCGGCCTGCCAGACTTGCCGGCTTCGCGCAGCAACGAGAAGTTCTGCATGTTGCGCGCGCCTATCTGCAGCACGTCGGCGTACTCGCCCACCCAGCTGACGTCTCTCGTGTCTATTACTTCGGTGACGATAGGAAGGCCGGTTTCGCGCCTTGCCTTGTCCAGTATCTTGAGTCCCTTGAGCCCGAGCCCCTGGAACGCGTATGGTGACGTTCGCGGTTTGAAAGCACCGCCGCGCAGCATCGTAGCGCCAGCCTCCTTTACGGCGATGGCCGTGCGGATGAGCTGGTCCTCTGTCTCCACCGCGCAGGGCCCCGCGATAACGACGAAATCCTCGCCGATACGGAGCCCCCCAACTTCCACGACGGTTCTCTCTCCGCCGGCCTTCTGGCCCGAGAGCTTAAGATTCTTCATTAGTGTATGCCTTTCGCCGACCTACGCGGCTGTATCCTTGCTACGCGAACGGAACCATTGCACCAGGAGCATAGCGCTCCACGTGTCATGCCGTCGAGAGCGGCCGGTGTCCTACAGGCTCACTCCACCCGGCCGCGCCGCGAAGGAGCCTTATAGTTTGTAGTAAAAATAAAAGTAGAACGAGGAGGGAGCGGACGTGTCGCCGCCAGGAAGAGTGGTTGGTACCTGTTGTTCGGTAGCCATGTACCAAACCTAGCATGCGCGATAAAAAGAATCAAGTTACTATTGGCAGAAACCGCTTGCGCCTTTGATACCAGAAA
>JAFGUM010000549.1 GCA_016938515.1 Spirochaetales bacterium
AAAATCCAGCGCGGCCGTTCCCTTGTCATTTTCCCCGAAGGAACGAGGAGCCGTGGCCCAGCCATGCTGCCGTTCCGCAAGGGCGCCATAAAGCTGGCTACCCGCTCAGAAGCGACTATCGTGCCGGTTACGATAGACGGCACGTACCGCGCTTGGGAACAGCACGGACGCATCGAGGCGACGACGGTGCGGGTCGTCATTCACCCACCGGTGCGCACGACCGGACTCTCCGCCGACGAGCGCAAGGCCTTGCCGGAATCCATCGAAGCGACCGTAAGGAGCGCTCTTTCAGGCGGCATGACCTTGTGCTGATAGCTAGTTCAAGTTCAGCGCTCGACGCACATGGCGATACCCATACCGCCGCCTATGCACAGCGTGGCGAGGCCACGTTTGACGTCGCGCTTCTGCATTTCGTAGAGCAGGGTCACGAGGATACGCGCTCCTGAAGCGCCAATCGGGTGGCCCAGGGCTATGGCGCCGCCGTTTACGTTGACCTTGTCCATGTCAAACTTGAGCTCGCGCGCCACCGACAGGGCCTGGGAGGCGAAGGCCTCGTTGGCTTCGATAAGGTCCAGGTCGCCAACGGTCCAGCCGGCGCGCTTGAGCGCGAGGCGGGTGGCTTCTACCGGGCCGTAACCCATGATGGCAGGATCTACGCCGTGCCAGCCGTAGGATACGATGCGCGCCATGGGTTTGAGACCCCTGGCCTTGACCGCATCTCCGTCGGCCACGACGAGGGCGGCGGCGCCGTCATTGATGCCGGAGGCGTTGCCGGCCGTCACCGTGCCGTCGGGCTTGAATGCCGGCCTGAGTTTGGCCAGCGCCTCCGCGGTTACGCCGGCGCGCGGGAACTCGTCGGTATCCACGACGACCGGGTCGCCTTTGCGCTGGGGTATGACGACGGGCACGATCTCGTCCTTGAAGCGGCCGCCCTTCATGGCCGCCTCGGCGCGGTTCTGGCTCGCCGTGGCCAGCGCGTCCTGGTCCTCGCGGCTGATGTTGAACTGGGCGGCCAGGTTCTCGGCGGTGATGCCCATGTGGTAGCCGTTGTATATCTCCCACAGGCCGTCGTAGATCATCGAGTCAACGAGTTCGCCGTTGCCCATGCGGTAGCCGGTGCGCGCCTGTGGCAGGAGATAGGGAGCGCGGCTCATGCTCTCGGTACCACCGGCTATCAGTATCGATGAATCGCCGGCGCGGATGGCCTGGGCCGCGTTGGCCACGGCCCTGAGCCCGGAACCGCAGACCATATTGACGGTGCTGGCGGTGCGCTCCACGGGCAAGCCGGCTTTTATCATCACCTGCCTAGCCACGTTCTGCCCGAGCCCGGCCTGCAACACGCAGCCGAGCATCACCTCGTCTATATCGGCGGGCTTGAGGCCTGAGCGCTCCAGCGCCGCGACTAAAGCGGTGCGACCGAGCTCCACGGGGCTTACGCCCGCGAGGCTTCCGTTGAAGCTTCCAACCGGCGTTCGCGCCGCGCTAACGATAAATGCGTCCTTCATGAGATCCTCCTCTTTAATGTTCAGTTCAGATCAACCTCTGCGCAGTCCTTGTCCACGACGATGTCCGCATCGGTCTTTTCCAGTATATAGTCCACCGTGTACGGCTTGAAGAACTCTCGCAGCACGAACGTTCCGGCTCGCAGCTCGAAGAAGCCCACGTCGGTAACGACGTAGTCTACCTCCTTAACCGCAGTGAGCGGCAGGGAGCAGCGCTTTACCAGCTTTGAACGGCCAGCGGCGTCGAAGTGCTGCGTAGCTGCGAACACTTTTTTGGCGCCTACCGTAAGATCCATCGCCCCGCCCATGCCCGGAATCATCTTGCCGGGAATCATGTAGTTGGCCAGATTGCCTTCCTGGTCCACCTCGAGGACGCCGAGCACGGTGTAGTCGAGATGGCCACCACGGATGATGCCAAAACTGGCGGCAGAATCGAAGAAACAGCCGCCGGGCAGTATGGTAACGAGGCCGGCGCCGGCGTTGGTAAGCATCGGGTCTTCATGCCCCGGCTCAGGCGCGGGTCCCAGGCCCAGGAATCCGTTTTCCGACTGCAAGACTATGGTAACGTCAGAGGGAACATAATTGCCCACGAGGGTTGGCAAGCCTATGCCCAGGTTGACGACATCGCCATCTTTGAAAAAGCGGGCTATCCGCTTGACTATTGTTTCTTTGTTTGGTACGTATTCCATGCTGAGCCTCACTTCGCCGCCAGGACCAGGTGCGTCACGAATATGGATGGTGTTACGACGGTCTCTGGATCGAGCGTACCCGTTTCCACGATCTCATCAACCTCGACTATGACGGTACGACACGCAGTCGCCATAAGCGGATTGAAGTTGCGCCCCGTCTTGTCGTAGATAAGATTACCCGCGCGATCCGCTGTTTTTGCCCGAAGGAGGGCTACATCGCCGCGCAGCGCCTTCTCAAGCAGGTAGGCGCGGCCATCCACCTCTACGACGCTTTTGCCCTTCTCTACTTCGGTGCCAACGCCCGTAGGGGTAAGGATACCGCCAAGCCCGGCACCAGCCGCGCGGATGCGCTCCGCCAGCGTACCCTGTGGTACGAGTTCCACCTCTGCCTCGCCAGCGTTCATCTGACGCTGCGTCTCACCGTTCGTGCCGATATGCGACACGATCATTTTCCTGAACTGTTTTGCGAGCACGAGATGGGCCACCATCGTGATGGCGCCTGTTTTGGGGTTGTGCAGGGCCGTATCGTTGCAGACGAGGGTCAAGCCCTTCGTACCCTTGCGTACGAGGGCGTCTATGATCGCGCCTGGCGATCCGACGCCCAGGAAACCGCCGACCATGACTACGTCGCCCTCGTTGACGAGAGCTGCCGCTTCGTCGGCGGTGAGAATCGGTTTTGCTACCATGTGCAAGCTCCTGAAGTGTTGGAGACCGCTTCACGCGCGGCGAAGCGGCTCCTGTCGCGATGCGAGCCGGGTCTGCCCATGCGGACAGACACGACTACATCAGAGGAAGAGCAGGCCGAGTGACGTGATGAGCCCCGCCCACAGCAGGATGACGGTCGTATAACCCATGATGTCCTTGATGTTCAGCTTGGCCACGGCCAACAGCGGCAACGCCCAGAACGGCTGGATCATGTTGGTCCACGCGTCGCCCCAGGCGATCGCGGAAGCGGTCTGCGCGTAGGAGACGCCGAGCGCCTTCGCGGCCGGCATCATGATCGGTCCCTGCACGGCCCACTGGCCGCCACCGGACGGCACGAACATGTTGACGACGCCGGCGGCGTAGTACGTGAACAGCTGGAAGGTCTGCGGGGTGGAAATCGACACGAACCAGTTTGAAAGCGTCGCGGCAAGACCCGAGCTCACCATCATGCCCATGATGCCCGCGTAGAACGGGAACTGCAGCACGATGCCGCCGCAAGTACGCACCGACTTGTCCACCGCCTTGACGTAGGCGATGGGCGTGCGATGGAACAGCATGCCCAGGATGAGGAAAATGAAGTTGACGATGTCCAGGCTCAGCGCGCCGCCCTTGAGGAAGTACCTGATGGCGTAGACAAAACCCACGACGACTATGATCATCGCCAGCACCATCGAGTTTTCCTGCCTTTCAGCGGGAGTCATGTCCTTGGCTGCCTTGACGGGAACCTCGTCGGCATTGTCGTCCGCAAAGGCCAGCGGATTGACTTCGACGATTTCTTCCTGCTTCTTGGGGTGCATCAGCATGTTGATGAGCGGAATGCTCACGAGGAGGACGACCGCTATGGCGAGCGTCTGGAACGAAAAGATGGTCTCGCTCGTGGGGACGATGGCGCCATGCGCGAATTTTTCCATTACGGCGGTCTTGGCCGCGATCGACAGCGGGATCGAGCCTGACAGACCCGCGTGCCAGATTACAAAACCAGAATAGGCGCTGGCGACGAGCAGGGGATAGTGAATGCCGCGGTTGGCCTTGGCTATCTCCTTGGCCAGGATGGCGCTCACGATGAGGCCAAAGCCCCAGTTGAGCCAGTTACCCATCAAAGCCACCACGGTAACGATGATGATGGCCCTGGCCGGCGTGCTGGCGGCTTTCGCTATGGAGACCATTGCCCGGTGCACGGGCTTTGAAATCGCGAGCGCGCTACCGGTGACGAGCACGAGTACCATCTGCATCGAGAAGCCGAGCAGACTCCACATGCCACCGCCCCAGTACTTGGCCATGTCCAGGAACGACGTGTGCTGGATTGCCATGCCAAGCGCGTAGACGATTATCGTCAGCACTATGGCAAAGACGAACGCGTCTGCTATCCATCGCTTGGCGATCTTCGTAAAGAAATTACCGAGAGCTCTGACCATTACGGCCTCCTCTTGTAAGTCTTGAGGCGTTTTGGCGCGCGTATAGCCCGACAAAAGCGTCTCTTGAGATCATTAAGAGCAGTAACCGTGCCAAGTAAAAATGGGGCGCTACGAGTGCCTACAACACAACCAGAGTGGCTGCCGGGGCTATTCCGCGCGCAACACCTGTCGCCTGGTACGCAAATTCTTGCGCACTGGTGCGTCAGCGTATGTCGTACTTTTCAAGCTTGTACTGCAACGTCCGGATGGAGATGTCGAGATCCTGTGCGGTAGCGGTGCGATTACCTTTGAAAAAAGCCAGGCGACGCAGGATTATGTCGCGCTCGCACTCGTCAACGAGGACGCGAAGCTCCCTGGCGCGGCTCGTGTGATCGGGTTCATCGAGCACGAGTGACGCTTCGTCCAGTTCGTCACCATCAGCGTAGATAAAGGCGCGCTCCAGCGCGTTCTTGAGCTCGCGGACGTTGCCGGGCCATGCGTATGAGCGGATAAGGTCCATCGCGCTATCGCTGATGCGCAGGTTCGGCGCGTCGTACTTGCGGCGCAACAGCGCGACCAGGTAGTCACAGACGCGGGCTATGTCGTCTCCTCGCTCACGGAGCGGCGGTACGGTAAAATGAATGACGTTGAGGCGGTAGAACAGGTCTTTTCTAAATCGGCCAGCCTGTATCTCCTCGGGCAGGCTCTTGTTGGTAAGCGCGATTATCCTCGCCTGAACCGAGATGGGTGCAACGCCTCCTACACGGTAGCACGCTCGTTCCTGCAGAAAATCCAGCAATTTAGCCTGTAGCTCGTACGGAATCTCGGTAATCTCGTCGAGGAGGAGCGTCCCACCGTCAGCCAGCTCAACGCGTCCTTTTTTCTGCGCGGTGGCACCCGTGTAGCTGCCTTTTTCGTGACCAAACAGCTCAGACTCGAACAGCGCCGCCGGGATGCTCGAGCAGTTGGTGTACACGAGGGGAGCCTGCGCCCCGGACAGCGTATAGTGAATCTGCTTGGCCAGCACGTTTTTACCGGTGCCGGTCTCTCCTGAAATAAGGATGGGTACGTCCGCGAACGCGAGTTTGGGAATGAGATTCTTTATGCCCTGAATTGCCGGGCACTCGCCTATGAAATCCTCGAAGTACTGCCTGTTTTTATTGAGGTTCCACAGCACGGTGTTTTCGCGGCTCACCGAAATATAGTCGAGCGCGCGTCGAACCGAGATGAGAATGGTGTCGACGTCAAATGGTTTGGTTATAAAATCGTACGCACCGGCTTTCATCGACAGAACCGCGTTGTCCACCGTCCCGAGCGCGGTTATGACTATAACGGCCAACTGGGGAAGCTTTGTCTTGAACGCGGGCAGCAAATCCACGCCGCTGCCATCCGGCAGCATCAGGTCGAGCACGCACAGATCCGGCTTCTCACGCGCTACCACCTCGAGCGCCTGCCCGCCGGTTGCGGCTTCGATCACCTCGTACCCTTCGAGCGACAGCAGGTCCCGCAGGAAGGTGCGTACGTTTTCCTCGTCGTCACACACCAGTATTTTTCTTTTCACTCAGAATCCTCCGTATTTCTGGCATCACGCGGGAGGCGAACCGAGACGCTGGTATACACACCCTCGATTGAGGTGACGACGAGAGATCCGCCGTGCGCTTCTACCAGCTTCCTGCTGGTAGCCAGACCAAAGCCATTGCCGCGCCGTTTAGTTGAAAAGAGGGGGTTGCCCACTCTGGACAAAACGTCGCGAGGTATACCCACGCCGGAGTCGACTACGCGCAGCTCCACCTCCAAATCAGAAGCCTTGAGCACCACCACGACCCTGCCGTACCCCTTGGCATCCACAGCTTCGCACGCGTTGCGCAGCACGTTGTCCAGCACCTGGCCAATCTTGAAAGCGTCTACCTCCGCGCGCCAGTCTTCTCCAGGCTCGGCCACTACGACGGGTTTTGCCGGGTACGCGCTCCAGTCGTTGCGCTCCACCGTGTCGCTCACGAGAACCAGCAGATCCTGGAGCCGCCGCTCCAGCCGGCTCTTGCCCCCGTATACGAGCATTTCGTTGAGGAGCCTGTCTACCCGGTTGAGTTCGTCGTCTATAAGCTTGAGGTACGTACCCCGCTTATCCTCGCTGATGCCAGGCCTGCCAAGCAACTGCGAGAAGCCTTTTACCGAGGTCATCGGGTTTTTAACCTCGTGAACCACGGCCAACGCCATCTCGCCGAGCATTGCCGCGCGTTCCTTTTCCTGAATTTCGCGCTCGTAGCGTCGGATTACGGTAATATCGCGGAACGCGAACACGGCGCCTAACCTGCTACCCGTTTCATCGATTATGGCGTTGCCGTACGCCTCCAGTATGGAGCCACCCAGTTCAAGCTCCACGGGTTCTATGCGGCCGGTACCGTCCAGCCCAGCGCTTACGAACGCGGCTATCTCCGGCGCCACGGAATCACGGTAATCGCGACCGATGGCATCTTCTTCAAATCCCGGGAACAGCTCGCGAAACGCCCTGTTCGCCCTCGTTACCTCACCAGAGCACGACACCGCCAGCACGCCGTTCTGCACGCTCTCGAGTATGTTTTTGTTATAGCATTTGACGACGTTGGACGTGTCCACGAGCTCGTTTATGGTGCTGACGATAAGCGACAACTCCCCGGAAACCGGCGGGATGTGGTACGAAGGCGCGTGGAACAGCACGTCTATGCCCGTTTTTATCGCCTGTATCCTGTCGAGCAGGCCCTTCATCGTCATCGTCACGCTAAAGTAGATAAGCACGACAATAAGCGCGTCTATCAGGTAGACCCGCCGGATGATCGGTTCCAGCTGGTCATCTATCATGTCCAGCGTCTCGTTGGCCCAGATGTAGCCAATAACGCTACCGTCCCTGATAACCGGCCACATGCAGTTGAGTATGTCTCCCCTGACGAGGGTTCCGGTCTGAACCATCGGCGTGCCGGTAGCCATCACCTCGTAGCCCTTGTGGCCTTCGAAAATTGACTGCCCTACCGTGTGCTGGAACTGCCCGCTCGGGCCGTACGTGAGCACCGCGTCCAGGTCTCTGCCGTAGTAGCCGACGCCAACGCCGGGGTTACCCGAAGCCACAAAATCGGTGATATCGCGAAGCGCCGCGTTGAGCGCGGCTATCTTGCCCGGCCTGTCCAGGTGTGAGGCACCCGCTGCTTCAAGCAAGCCCTCGTACGTGCCCTCGAGCGCCGTGTCGAGCTGCCTTGCCAAACCGAACAGCTTGTCGCGCTTCTCGTTGAGTATGCTCTCTGACAGCTCTTGCTTGAGGACTATTGATAACCCGAGCATCGGCACGACGACGCTGAGGAAAACGAGCACGAGGAGGCGCGTAGTAAGCCGCATACGCTCTGTAATGGTCGATATACCGCCAGTCTGTCAATGCCAGAACCCAGCTACGCGAGCAGACACCTAAGCCCGGCAGGCTCGTAGCGGAAACGTAACCGTAAATTCCGTACCCGGGCCATCGTTCCAGGACAGCTCGCCTTCCAGCTGGGTCGCGAGTAGCTGCGCCAGGCGCAATCCCAGCCCGGACTGTTCGCCGATGTGGAAACCCGGAGGCAGACCAGCACCGTCGTCGCGAACCCTAATCGTAGCGCGCCCATCGTGCTGGTGCAGTGAAACCTCCAGCGCGCCGTTCACTCGCCCCTTGAAGGCGTGCTTGAACGCGTTGGTAACCAGCTCGTTGAGCATCAATCCAAACGTTATCGCCTTTTCGAGGTCGCACGCGATGGCATCAGCGGTCGTTTGTACGCGTATACCAGCATTGGCGGCTCCGGCGACCAGATCTACGAGCCTTTCTGCGTACGAGCCGAGGTCTATAACGCTGAAATTTTCTGACTCGTAGAGCATCTCGTGTACCATCGCCATAGCCCTGATGCGATTTTCCATCGTCTCCCTGAACGCGGCGGGATCATCTGATTCTTCTGACTGCAAAACGAACAGGCTCAGTATCAGCTGCAGGTTGTTCTTGACGCGGTGGTGTATTTCCTTGAGCAGGATTTCTTTCTCCGCGAGATTCGCGGCTATGGCCGCGGATGCCTCGGCACTCTCGTGCGCGCGGCGTTCGACGTTCTCGGCCATGCTGTCAAAGGCGCGGGCAATACGCCCGAGATCCGGGCTGTCGTCAAACGGCCCTACCCGCGCTCCCAGGTCACCGTTGTCCAGCCGCACCGTGGCTGCCACGATGCGGTTGAGACGTGAGCCGAACAGTCGCCTGGACAGGAACCCCGCGCTCGCCAGCGTGAACAGGGCTACCGCTGCCATCAACATCATGTTGCGCTTCAGTATTGCCTGGCTCGTACGGTACGCGGCTTCCAGCGGAGCGGCGTAGACCACGTACGCGTACGGATCCTGCCCCGCTTCAAGCCGCAATTTCTTGAACGCGTAGAAGCGGTCTATACCGTCTGAACCCGTATCGACGAACAAGCCGGAGTCGCTCCCGGCCAGTATGCCGTTCCACACGCTGGATTTGATCGTTCCGCCCACCGGGTTGGTCTCCTTGGGCGGGTAAAAATACAGGCGCACGCCATCAGCGTCCAGTATGCCAAGTATTGATTCGTCTGGCAGGGCAAAATTCTCGAACAGCGTATTGTACCAATCCAGCTTTATTATGGCCGCGACGGCTCCGACGAGTGTACCGCTTTCATCCTTGAGGGGATGGGCAAACGCAATAGCCGGCGTCGAATCGATCATATTGATCATGTACCACCCCGACGCGAAGCTTCCGCTATCGAGAGCGCCCCTGAAGTGGCTCCTGTCGCCCAGATACATGCCAGTCTGCAGGAGGGACGAAGCGATGACGATGCCTCGTGTGTCTACCACGGTAAAATTGAGGTACTCCTGGTTGTACCCGTGCACAGCCCGCAGGATTTCAGTCATGCCATCACGGTTCAAGCCCGTAAAACCAGGAAGCGCGGCCAGCGTACGCAGCATCTGCCGCGTAGACTCGGTAATCCTGGCTTGAATCTCGGCAAAGGCTTCTACCTGCCTGGCTGCGCTGAGCCTGGCGTCCTCGGCCAGCTCTGCCCCCTGTTCCACGCCGCTGGCTATTATGATTATGAGAGCTGGGGTCATGGCCACAATGACGGCAAGCATCAGAGCGCCGTGAATGGACAGGTAGCGCTGACGCGTTCGCGTCGCTCCACTGGGCATTCCAGCATCGGGGCCGGTATCGCAGGTATCGTTTTCTATCGATGTTTTGTTCATACCTATAAGTGTAGTGCGTCTACCACGGGACTTCAACAATCATATGTTGTTGCGCTCGGACGCGCTGTCTTGCTACAGTGGTTCCATGAACGAATACCATGAAGAGGAATTCAGGGCCTGCGCCTGGGACGTAGACAGGGCAGACAGGCTGACAATGGCCGCGGCGTACAACTACTGCCAGGAAGTAGCGGGAAATCACGCCTCCCTCCTGGGCGTTGGCTCAACCTATATGAAGGCCAACGGCATCGTGTGGATACTGTCCCGGATGAGCGCGGTGCTCGACGAACGCCCACCCAGCGGCACGAAGGTCATCGTCCGCACCTGGCCACGGGGTACCGATCGCCTGTTCGTGGTGCGCGACTACGAGCTGCGGAACGAGGCCGGCGCCGTGTTTGGCAGGGGTCGCAGCGCGTGGCTCATCGTCGACGCGACCAGCTTCAGGCCGCGCCGGCCGGAGGCCATAGTCGCGGGCTTGCCGGTCAACGCCAGCCTCGACGCGCTACCCGATGGCGCCAGGGCGCTGGCGGCGGCAGAACACCACGTTCGCGCGGGAGGGCGCAGCGTCGCGTACTCGGATCTTGACTACAACGGCCACATGAACAACGCGCGCTACGTGCAGTGGATACAGGACGCGCTCGAACCCGACGCGCTCGCGGACGCGCTGGCGATGCGCCTTGACATCAACTACCTGGCAGAGCTCAGGCCCGGAGCCTCCGCAGACCTGTTCCAGAGCCCGCTTCCCGCGACGGAAGCCTGGCCCACGCGCGTGGCGGTAGAAGGCAGGACGACGGCGGAAGGTACGGTATCGTTCCGCGCTGAGCTCGGGCTAGGAGCCTGTCGGACTTAAACATAAAACTATCCACCATTTTCAGAAAGCCTGACCATTTTTTTGATTCCTTGTCTGCTGACTGCACCTCGTGG
>JAFGUM010000550.1 GCA_016938515.1 Spirochaetales bacterium
GCAGACGCCAATGCCCTCGCGCTCGCCAAAGCGGCGATGCGCTCCGACGCGAAGAGGATACTCGCAGGCATGGGCGAGGAAAGGCGCGACGGAGCCGGCGTCGTTGCCGCCGGTCTGGCAGCGGAGATGCAGCCCTTCGTCGACGCTGTACTCGTGCTAGCTTTCCTGTCGATGCCCACCGAGATAGATACCAGCCCGCTGATCGGGCTCTGCCTGGACGCGGGCAAGCGCGTGGCCGTACCGCGCATCGACGGCCCCGACATAGCCTTCGTCGAGCTGGCCGGCGGCTGGCAGGACTGGCCGCGCGACCGCTGGAACATTCCGGCTCCGCCCGGAAGCGCCCCAACGATGCTTGTGGAGCAGATCGCGGTGACACCGACACTGGCCATCGTGCCGGGCCTCGCGTTTGACGAGCGCGGCGGCAGGCTCGGCCGCGGCAAGGGCTACTACGACCGCTTCCTAAGCGCGGTGGCGGCAGCCCGCGCGCGGCTCGGTGCCGCGGCCTCGCCGTTCCACTCGCTCGGCTACGGCTGCCGCGAACAACTCGTCGCCCTGGTGCCAACAGGACGCTCAGACGTGCCGCTCGACGGCCTTGCGCTGGGATGAGCACTCGTTGCCTCCGCTGTGATACACTCGCTGGCGGGAGGTGACACGGTATGAAAGCAAAGAAACGAATAGCGCTCGTGGCGCACGACAACCGCAAGAAAGACCTGGTTGGGTGGGTGGAGTACAACTGGCGCTCGCTGCTACGCCACGATCTTATCTGTACCGGAACCACGGGAAAGCTCGTGTCGGAAACGATCGAGTCGAAACGGATGAGCGAAGGAGGCGCCACCGCTCCAGATTCGTCGATCAGGTTGCTCAAATCGGGCCCACTGGGCGGTGACCAGCAGCTAGGGGCGCTGATAGCGGAGGAGATGGTCGACCTCGTCATATTTTTCTGGGACCCGATGTCGCCGCAACCGCACGACGTCGACGTGAAGGCGCTGCTGCGCATAGCCGTCGTCTACAATATTCCGATGGCGTGCAACCGGGCTACGGCCGACTTCATGATATCAAGCCCGCTGTTCGACAGGCCGTACGAGCCCATCGTCAAGGATTACAGCGATTACATACAGAGAAGCCTTACCTGACCCGCTCTTGTTAAGTACAGCGCTTGGCACTACAAATAACAAAGATGTTTGGGCAGGGAGCACCTGCCCCAGGAGGTATCAATTTGAAGAAACTCGTAGTCCTGACAGTGGTGTTCATGATGGTCGCGGTCGCGGGAGTGTTCGCCTGGGGAGGCAAATCGCCAGCGCCAACGCCGCCTGCTTCCTCCGAGCCGACGATGAGCCAGGCTGGCCTGCCCGACCTCAAGGGTCGGACCATCGTGGCGGTAACGGAGAACGCGTACACGCCGCTCAACTTCGTAGACCCCAAAACCGGCCAGGCCATGGGCTGGGAATACGACGCCGTCAACGAGATTGGCAAGCGCCTGAACGCCAAAATCGAGTGGAAGCTCTCGAGCTGGGATCTGATGATCCAGTCGGTGCGCGACGGCCAGTTTGACGTGGGTATGGACGGCATCACGATCAACGACGAGCGCAAGGCCCAGGTCGATTTCTCCGACCCGTACATGGTGTCGCAGCAGTTCATGCTCGTACGGGCCGACGAAACGCGCTTCGCCGACGAGAAAGCCTTCGCGGCCGATCCCAAACTACTAGTGGGTGCGCAGGCGGGAACGACCAACTTCTACGTCGCGGTCTACAACGTTCTTGACGGTGACGAACAGAACAAGCGCATCAAGCTGTTCGAGACGTTCGGCGCGACGGTGCAGGCGCTCATCTCGGGTGACGTGGACATGGTGCTGATGGACGCCGCTTCCAGCCGCGGGTACATAGGAGCCAACCCCGGCAAGCTCAAGACGGTCGGCGGCCCGCTCGGCACCGAGGAGTTCGGCTTCATATTCCAGAAGGGCTCCGACCTCGTGGCGCCGTTCAACATGGCGCTCGCGTCGATGAAGGCCGATGGTACGCTGGATAAGCTCAATACCAAGTGGTTCTTCGAGTACCAGCCGTAAGCGGCATAGCTGGATGAAACGGAATCGGGTGGCCGCCGCGCTCGGTGGCGTGCCCTGGTGGCTCGTGCTCGTAGTCGGCCTGGGTATCGTCGCGCTGACGACGGCCCTGGCCGACGCGTCGTACCGCGTCATTTTCGGCGCCGTGGCCAAAGGCTTCGGCGTGACGATGACGGTGGCCGTCGTATCGTACGCCGCGTCGCTGGTGCTCGGGTTGTTCCTCGGGCTGGCGCGCGCGTCCAGGTTCAGGCCGCTCCGCGAGGTTTCCACGTTCTACATCGAGCTGGTGCGCGGTCTCCCGATGCTCGTCATTCTGTACTACATCGCCTTCGTAGGGGCGCCCGCGCTCGCGGGCGTCCTCAACGCGCTGCTCGCGCCGCTTATCCGCTCCGGCGCGATCGAGGCGTTCCAGTCGCGCAGTTTCGACTTCGCGACGCGCGCGGCGCTCGCGCTTACGCTCGGCTACGCGGCGTTCATAGCGGAGATATTCCGCGCCGGCATAGAGAGCGTAGACCGGGGCCAGATAGAAGCGGCGCACGCGCTGGGCCTGTCCCCCGCGCAGACTATGGTACGCGTCGTACTGCCGCAGGCTATACGCAACGTGCTGCCGGCGCTCGCAAACGAGTTTGTGGCCATCATCAAGGATTCAGCCCTCGTGTCGGTACTCGGCGTGCAGGACATCACGCAGATAGGCAAGGTGTACGCGGCGAGCACCTTCAAGTTTTTTGAGACCTATAACGTCGTCGCGTTTTTTTACCTGTGCATGACCATCAGCCTGTCGATGCTGGTGCGCGCTCTGGAGCGCCGGCTCAAGCGGGAGAACGCGCGATGAGTGGTTTTATACGGATAGTCGAAGCGCGCAAGACCTTCGGGGACGATGTTCGCGGCAATCGAAGCCATAACCAGCTGGTGCGCGCCCTCGACGGCGTTTCGCTCGACGTTGACAAGGGCGAGGTCGTGCTTATCATCGGGCCGTCCGGCTCCGGCAAGAGCACCCTGCTCCGCGCCGTCAACCGGCTTGAGACGCTCGATTCCGGAGAAATCTGGATAGGCGACGACGCGGTAACGGCGAAGCACGCCGACCTTCGGCGCATACGCGAAGACGTCGGCATGGTGTTCCAGAGCTTCAACCTCTTCGCGCATCTGTCCATCCTTGAAAACGTGTCGCTGGCTCCCCGCATCGTGCGCAAGGTATCGGCGGCGCAAGCCAGGGAGACGGCCAGGCAGCTTCTGGAGCGCGTTGGGCTGGCCGACAAGCTGGACCGCTACCCCCGCCAGCTTTCGGGCGGGCAGCAGCAGCGCGCAGCCATCGCCCGGGCGCTCGCGATGAACCCCCGGGCCCTATTGTTCGACGAGCCGACGTCGGCGCTCGACCCGGAAATGATCAAGGAAGTGCTCGACGTCATGACGGCGCTGGCGGACGAAGGCATGACGATGCTGGTCGTGTCCCACGAAATGGGTTTTGCGCGGGCAGCTGCGGATCGCGTCGTGTTCATGGACAATGGCCGAATCGTGGAGCAGGGCAGCCCCGAGCAGGTATTCTCGTCAGCCCGGGAAACCCGCACGCGCGAGTTCCTGGCTCATATCCTCAATTAGCCGGCCCCCCGGGCCTGAAGACTCATGGAGGCAAACATGTCAAAGGCACTGGTATACCAGACGGATTTTGGTACCTCTGACGGAGCCGTGTCGGCGATGTACGGCGTCGCGTACAAGGTGGAACCGACGCTGCGCATTTTTGATCTGACGCACGACATACCGCAGTACAACATCTGGGAAGCCTCGTACCGCCTGGTGCAGACGGTGCAGTACTGGCCGGAGGGTACGGTTTTCGTGTCGGTGGTTGATCCCGGCGTCGGCAGCGCTCGTCGCAGCGTCGTGGCGCGTACCAGGACCGGCCAGTTCGTCGTTACGCCCGACAATGGTACGCTTACACACCTCAAGCTGATGGTAGGGCTGGACGAGGTGCGGCTGCTGAAGGAGGACGTTCACCGTCTGCAAGGCTCTGAGCTTTCGTACACGTTTCACGGCCGCGACGTCTACGCGTTCTCCGGGGCGAGGCTGGCTTCGGGGCAGCTGGCGTTTGATGCCGTAGGCGATACGGTTCCTGTCGATAGCGTCGTCGAGCTGTCCCACGTCGCGGCTCATCGCGAGGGTGACACGGTCGAAGGCACGATCGACGTTCTGGACGTGCGCTTTGGCAGCCTCTGGTCGAACATACCGCACGAGCTGTTCGCCGGGCTCGGGATAGAACACGGCAAGCGGGTGGAAGTGTCAATCCGCAACGATATGCGCGAGGTGTACCGCAACACGATGGTATACGCCCGCTCCTTCGCCGACGTGGCGCTGTTCGAGCCGCTCGTCTACATCAACTCGGTGCTCAACGTCGCCATCGCTATAAACCAGGGATCGTTCGCCAGGGCCTACAACATCGGCACCGGCCTGTCGTGGAAAGTAACGATACGCAGAGCTCCGCGAATCGTCTACGAGTAGGGGTGTGGCATGCACGAGGCAAAAAACCAGTTCTGGGCTGGCGTACGCGCCGAATTACCCTTGCTCGTCGGGGTGTTTCCCTTTGGGATGATATACGGTGCGCTGGCGCTCGACGCGGGGCTGTCGCGCGCGGCAGCCCAGATGATGTCGTCCATCGTATTCGCGGGGTCTGCCCAGTTCGTTACCGCGCAGCTCGTGCGCGACGCCGCTCCGGCCCTGGTGATACTGCTGACGCTCGCCGTGGTCAACCTGCGTCACATGCTGTACAGCGCGTCGCTGGCTCCGTACCTCAAGAACCTGTCGCTGCGCTGGAAGGTGCTGCTGTCGTACCTGCTTACCGACGAAGCGTACGCACCCGCCGCGCTTGAGTACGAGCGGAACGGCTTCAAGCCCGGGAGCCACTGGTTTTTGCTCGGCGCGGGCGTCGCGCTGTGGACCACCTGGCAGTTCAGTACCGCGCTTGGTATTTTCCTGGGAGCAGCCATACCCGCCGCGTGGCCCCTCGACTTTGCGCTTCCCATTACGTTTATAGGCATGGTGGTACCGTCTATCGCGAGCCTTCCCGTTGTCGCGTCGGCGCTGAGCGCGGGCGTGGTCGCGCTTTTAGCGTACGGCCTGCCGTTCAAACTGGGCCTGATCGTCGCGGCGGTAGTTGGCGTCGCGGTGGGAGTTACCCTGGAAACGCTGAAGAAAGGCTCGCGATGAACATCTGGCTCGTCATGGCAGCCGGGGGGATAATCACCTTTGGCATACGATTTTCACTGATCTATCTGTTCGGCAGGTTTCAGATACCCGAGGCGGTGCGCCGCGCGCTGCACTACGTGCCGCCGGCTGTACTGTCCGCCATCGTGTTTCCGGAGCTGTTCATGCGCGACGGTCAGATCATGGTAGCTTTCGCGAACACCAGGCTGCTGGCCGGCGTGATCGCCATCGCCGCCGCCTGGTTCTCCAAAAATACGCTGCTGACCATTGTGGCGGGCATGGTGGCGCTGGCCGTGCTGCAGGTGCTGGTGGTTTGAGGGTGCAAAGCCCGACAGGTTTCTTTATCACTACTTCTGATGATGCAGGGAGGAATACTCATGGTTACACTGGAACTGTTCGACCGCGCCCGGTGCAGCCGGGAAGATAAAGCCGGCGTTGTTGTACTGATTGGCCAGATTCTGTCTTTGGCTAACAAGGCCAGGAGAGAAGGCATCCTGGCTCTGGAAGATGAGCTACAGAATCTGGGCAGGCCTTTTATGAAGACCTTGCTGGACATGGTGGTAGACTCATTTGATCCGGAATTGATCAGCGCCTTCGGGGAAACGACCATAGCCGCTTCGGGATGGTCGGGCGCCGCTCTTCTTGAAGCGATGATTACGCTCGAAGGAATGCTGAGGATACAGGACGGAACGAATCCCTACGCTACAGCCAGGGTGCTGTCCGCGTACCTCGGGGTGGATTCGGATCTGCTAGACATCGATACCGTCTTCCCGCCGGACCAGGGGCTGTCGTTAGATTCTATCACTGTTGAGGAGCCCGCCGATGAGCCGCGGCACGGCGACACATCGATAGAGAGCATAATGGCGGATATCGAGAACAGCCTGCGACTTACAGACGATCAGGTTGCTACTCTGCGTTCCTTTACGACGGCTGACGATCCATTCAGGAATGCGCCGGCTGATACGCTGGCTATTGCGCTCCTGTATCTGGAAGAAGCTGACCGCGTACGATTCTTCGATGCGATGCCACCGGAAACGAAGGTTGCCGTGGTAAGAAAAATCTGCGATCTGTCCGCCACTGACGCCGGCCGGTACATCGACCTTGCGCGAAAGAGCCTCCAGCGTATGATAGAAGCCGCCGAGGCCAGCTACAAGCCGGCGGGGGGAGTTGAGGTGGCGACGGCGCTATTGCGAAGCTCGTCCGATGGCGTAGTAAAAACAGTTCTACAAGCCATAGAAGAAGATGCCCCTGATCTGGCGAGCCGGATCGCCGAAGGGATGTTCGTATTCGATGACCTTGTACTGCTCGACGACAGGGCGATTCAGAAGGTGATGCGCGAACTCGACACCCATGACATCGCGCATGCGCTTAAAGGGGCGAGCCCGGTTATACGGCAGAAGTTTTTCAACAACCTCTCCACGAGAGCCTCTGCAGCGCTCAAAGAAGAAATGGCCATGATGGGGCCGGTGATGATTTCTTCCGTCCAGGAAGCCCAGGAGAAAATCGGGGTAATAGTACGGCACCTGGAAGAATTCGGAGAGATAGTGATACCGCGCCCTGGCGAGGAGAACCTTCTGTAAGTAAGGTCTGCTCGTGTTGGCGATTTCTGGAAACGCGATTAACGTAATTCTAATATGCAAAAAATCAAATATAGTGGCACACTGACTGTGTAGAAATTGACTATGGTCAATTTCAAGACTAAAACTCGCTCGAGGGAGGCGCACAGTGGGAACCAAAAAGATTCTCTTTCTGGTTGGCGATTTTGTAGAGGACTACGAAGTCATGGTGCCGTTTCAGGCTTTGGCGGCGGTAGGGTATCAGGTGCACGCGGTGTGCCCCGATAAGAAAGCCGGCGAGGCGGTACGAACCGCGGTGCACGATTTTGAGGGAGACCAGACGTATTCTGAAAAACCTGGCCATAATTTCAGCCTGAATGCCACCTTTGCCGAGGTGGATCCGGCTGCCTATGATGGCCTGGTTATTCCTGGTGGCCGCGCGCCTGAGTATATTCGTCTTAACCAGCGGGTGCTCGAGATTGTGCGGCACTTCTTTACGGCGAAAAAACCGGTAGCGGTGATCTGCCACGGACCGCAGGTGCTCGCCGCCGCTGGCGTGCTCAAAGGTCGCGAGTGCGCGGCGTATCCAGCCGTGGGTCCAGGCGTTGCCGACGCGGGCGGAATCTACAAGGACATTCCCGTCGATACTGCCCACGTTGAGGGCAACCTGGTGTCGGCGCCCGCGTGGCCGGCGCACCCGGCGTGGCTGTCAAGCTTCATGAAGCTGCTAGGCGCAA
>JAFGUM010000093.1 GCA_016938515.1 Spirochaetales bacterium
GCGATTTACGCTCTCGCCTTTGGCGATGGCCTATCCAGTCTTGTCGGCAAGGCGATCGGCTCCATTCGCATACCATTGACAGGCGGCAAATCTGTCGAAGGAAGCCTCACCTGCTTCCTGGCCGTGCTGGTTTCCGCCTACGCGGTTACGGGGGACGCACTCCGTTCCTCCGTGATTGCCCTCGTAGCCACGGTCACCGAGGCGATTCCATTAAAAGACGCCGACAACATCCTGCTACCCGCGGTAACCGGCCTCACAGCGGTGGCCTTGTTGGGCTTGGCCTGAAGCTTATACCAGTACAAGAAGCCATAAGGAGCCCCGCCGCTGCCTTTTATCGCCACAGGTAATAATCGTGCAAGCTCTTTACGTGCAACCAGGTACCCACTATCAGCAGCGGCACGGCGCTCAGTATAACCAGCGGCGCGAGCCAAACCTTCATAAGACCGCTTGAAGCAGCGCAGAGTATCATGCCCAATCCCGCCCACAGGTATGCTCTATCGCGACTCGTTCTCCAGGCAATCGTATAATTGACGCCAGCCAGCGCCAGCAGCACTACTTCAAAGGCAAAGGCCATGGGGACAATACCGCGTTCAACGAGCAGATCACTACCTGGTCCTACAGAGTTAAGGGGTTGCATTGACGAAAAAAACAGGGCGGAGACTACCGTGACCATGAATATGGGCATACCCCGCTCCTGCTTGAGGCCGACTGAGAAGAGGCTACCCATAAACAGCGCCATCGCGCCTCCGTAGCGACCGGCAAGCACCAATCGCGTTACCATCTCGTAGGCACCATATCCAGCGCCGCGGCTGGCCATCACCACCGTGGTCACCCTGGCCAGTTCCATCGACTGGGTAAACACCCACAGGGAGAAGAAGAACAGTTCCACCGAAACGGTCTTCCCGCTCTGGATCGCCATGGAACCTGTCATGACCGCGGCGTACACCCCGCAGACAGCAACAACAGCCAGCGCCGCGTAAAAGAGCCCGGGTTCATCACCGGGAAATACGGCGATCCTGGCTCGCTCCACTCCTTCCACGCCGGTGAGCCACAAAACCAACACCGCTCCCACCAGAGCTGCCGTAGAAAGGGCAAAAAATCCCCAGAACAGGCGTTCCCGTAGTTTGATCGTCATGGTACAACCGTACTACCGCGGGGCTTTTCTCTCAAGACCGGCCGCGAGACGCCGATATAGGTAACGGGGGTGGATGTCCGCACCCGAGGGGAGAATATCGATGAAGAGACTGGCAGCATTCGTCGTCCTGGTACTCATATTCAGCTCGACAGCTTTCGCGGGAGACGTGGCTACTCTCGTCAACCTCGGCTTCTCTCCCAACTCCGCTTACTTCATGTTCGGGTTTTATGGCCTCGACGCTGAAAACGCAAAACCATACGCGGAGCTCTACATTGTAGACACCAAGAAGAACGATTTCGTCAAAAATGGCGTGTTCAAGGGTATGTACGGAGCAGAACTCAAGCCCGGCTGGGATCCAGCGGGTGGTTTCTACAAGCTGTTCTCTGACGCCGCGCCGATGGCCAGAACGTACAAGATAGACCATCTGGCACAGGGGAAGCTTGTCTACCTGCTGATAGACGGTTCTTCAGGCCCAGATGCCCTGTCGTTCAAGGATTTTGATACAGGCGCGCAGTGGGACGTCAACCTCAAGGAAACCATCGA